>NZ_JBHYPS010000041.1:0-67782 GCF_042746075.1 Streptomyces sp. NPDC058758
TACTTTTTTTTATATCACCCTGGGGGGGCCCGGGCGTCGTCCCCTACTCCTGCCCCGGGCGGCGACGGGGGGGGGCCCCCGGCGGACCACCGCCGGGGCCCCACCCCGTTCGCGCTTTCCGCGGGCTCGGTTCGGGGGCCGGTCCCGGGCCCGGCTCAGGGGCCGGTTCGGCGACCCGGTTCGTGGTCCGGAGGCCCGGTCCGAGGGTCCGGAGGCCCGGTCCGGGGGTCCGGTGCGGGGGCGGCCTCAGACGAGGTGGTCGAACTCGCCGTCCTTGACCCCCAGCAGGAGCGCCTCGATCTCGGCCGGGGTGTAGACGAGCGCCGGGCCGTCCGGGTGGCGGGAGTTGCGCATGGCAACGTTTCCCCCCGGAAGTTTGGCGAACTCGACGCACGAGCCCTGGGAGTTGCTGTGCCTGCTCTTCTGCCAGACGACGCCGCGCAGCTCCGTGGCCGCCATGCCGTTGTACGCGTGGTGCGCGTGGTGCACTGGTAGCTCCCCGAGTTGCTTGGTTCGTTCGTCAACTTCCCCGGATCATAGCTGCGTTCACATGCGACTGCATGAGCAGATGCACGTGCACGAGGCGTGGCGTAGTCACTACGCGACACAGCGTGCGAGGGGCGTCCGGCGGCACGGAAACGCCCCCGCGATCTTCCCATCCGGAGGGACGGGAGGGCGGGGGCGGGGGTTCCCCGGGCGCGGGCCCGGTCCGGCTCAGCGCTCCTCTCGGAAGTCGACGTGCCGGCCGGCGACCGGGTCGAACTTGCGGAGGGTGAGCCGGTCGGGGTCGTTGCGGCGGTTCTTGCGGGTGACGTAGGTGAAGCCGGTCCCGGCGGTGGACCTGAGCTTGAGGACCGGGCGTATCTCGTTGCGTGCCATGCGGCCGAGGGTAAACGAAAACGAATCCCATTGCCAATATGATCTAGCGGATCTCTCGAGGGCGACATATGTGCAGGTCAGAGGGGTGGAAGCTCGGACAGGAGGCGGCCCGCCCGGTCGTACAGACGGAGGCCCACGACCGACCCGCCCCGCGTCACCGCGTACCAGACGCCCCAGCCGGGGCGGCCCGGCAGCTCCAGGAGGGCGGCGGCGGTGGTCCGGCCGCCGGCCTCCACCAGCTCGACCCGGCCCGCGTCCCGGGTGCCGTAGTAGAGGCCGGAGTGGAAGGTCCCCTCGCCCTGGTGACTGATGCCGGGCCGGGCGAGGTCGACGTTGCCGTCGATGACGCTGCGGAACTGTTCGAGCCCGTCCCCGCCCCCCTCCCAGTGCTTGCCCCGGTCCGTGAGCCACACCTTCCACCCGGGGGCGGCCGTCACCCGCTCCCCCGCGGCGACGGTCCGCACGGGCGCCGGGACCCGCCGCCCGGACGCGGCGGAGGAAGGGGAGGCGGAGGCCCGGGGGACGGCCGGCGCCCCCGGCGCCGGGACGGTGGCGTCGGCGGCGGACCGGACCGGTGGGGCGGCGAGGCCGCCGGCGGGGTGCGGGCCGCGGCCCAGGACCGTACCGGCGGCCACGGCGGCCGAGACGCCGAGGACGGCGAGGAAGGAGAGGGCGGCGGTACGGCGCCGGCGGCGCGCCCGGCCGGCCCGGACGACCGCCGCGACGGGCGCGGGCCCCGGGGTCACGTCGCGGGCGGCGCGGGCGAACTCGGCGCGCAGCAGGGCGTCCCACGCGCCGGTGGCGTCGGGTCCGGCGTCGGGTGCGGGGGTCATGGGCGGGCTCCGTAGGGGGTGCGGAGGGGCGGGCCGGACAGCGGTGACGGGCCGGACGGCGGGGGCGAAGCGGGCAGCGGGGGCGAAGCGGGCGGCGGGGCGGGGTCCGCGGCGAGCCGGGGGTGGGCGCGCAGCGCGGCGAGGCCGCGCCGGGCGTGGGTCTTCACCGTGCCGATCGAGCACTGGAGGACCTCGGCGATCTCCTGCTCGGTCAGGTCGTCCCAGTACCGCAGGACCATCACGGTGCGCTGACGGGGGCTCAGGTCGGCCAGTGCCTCCAGCAGCACGGCCCGCTCCTCGACGTGCTCGGCGTGGCCCGCGTCCCGGTGCCGGGCGGGTTCCGGCAGCACCGGGACGAGCAGGTGGGCGACCCGGCGGCGGCGCAGGCGGCTGAGGTTGTTGTTGACGAGGGCGCGGCGCACGTAGAGGTCGACGTCCTCGCGCGGGATCCGCCGCCAGCGGCCGTACACCTTGGCGAGGGTCGTCTGCACCAGGTCCTCGGCCTCGTGGAAGTCGCCGGTGAGCAGCCGGGCCGTGCGGACGAGCCGGGGCCAGGCGGCGGTGGCGAACGCGGCGAAGCCCGCGTCCGTCTCTGGTTCTGCTGCGTGCGTCACGGTGGCGGACCTCGCGATCGGGAGGTGGTACGGCGGGGCCCGCCCCGTGCCGGGCCCCGCCGAGCGTGGTGGACGGCCCGTCAGGAGTCCGTGGCGGGCAGCTCCACGAGGAGCCGCCCGTCGCGGCCGCGGAAGGCGACGGAGACGTCACGGTCGGACGGCGCGGTGTGCGCGTACCAGACGCCCCAGCCCGGCCGCCCCGGCAGCTGGAGCAGGGTCGCGCGGGTGACCCGCCCCTCGGCGTCGGTCACGTCGACCCGGCCGGGCGCCTCCGGGCCGCCGTAGATCCCGGAGTGGAAGGTGCCCTCGCCCTGGTGGCTGAGGGCGGGCCGGGTCAGGTCGAGGTTGCCGTCGACGACGCTGCGGAACTGCTCGAAGCCGTCCGGGCCCGTCCAGTGCTTGCCCTCGCGGGTGAGCCAGAGGGTGTGACCGCCGCCGGCGTCGACGCGCTGCCCCTGGCGGACCGTCCGGACGTCGGCGACCGGGGCGGCGGCGGAAGCGGCGATGGAGACGGCGGAAGCGGCGGTGGAGACGGAGGGCGCGGGCGCGGCGGAGGCCGGGGCGGCGAGGGCGGCGGCGGCCAC
This sequence comes from Streptomyces sp. NPDC058758, assembly GCF_042746075.1. Taxonomy (NCBI): domain Bacteria; kingdom Bacillati; phylum Actinomycetota; class Actinomycetes; order Kitasatosporales; family Streptomycetaceae; genus Streptomyces; species Streptomyces sp. NPDC058758. The sequence goes on from NZ_JBHYPS010000041.1 coordinate 2,911, forward strand.
GGCGGACGTCGCGGCGGCGCCTGCGGCGAGCAGGTACTTCTTCATGGGACGGCTCCAGGTTACGGACGGGCGGACGGGCGGGCGGACGGACAGACAGGACAGACAGACGGGCGGGTCTTCCACCCTTCTCAACTCCGGTCGTGCCGAACCCGGATGACACCGCGGCGGAGGATTCTCCGGCTCAGGCGTCGGCGAGAGCCGCCGACAGCTCGTCCAGGGCGTCCAGGAGCAGCCGCGCCGCCTTCCGCAGCAGCGGGTCGGTGACCTCCGTGTCCCAGGCGGCGACGGTCTCGCGGAGGTCGTCCCAGACGGGTTCCCCGCGCTCGCGGACCGCCTTCGCGCCGCGTTCGGTCGCCTCGCGCAGCACCTCGGCGAGGCCGGCGGCGGCGGGCAGGGGCGGGGCGCCGCGTTCGGGCAGGTGGGCCTCCAGGAGCATGGCGGCCCGCCCGAACTCGGCGAGGGCGTGGCCCGCGTCCTCGGCCGCCGCGTGCGAGAGCCCCCGGTGCCGCACCGGCTCGTGGACGGCCCGGCCCAGCGCGTCGTGCCAGGCCACCCGCGCGGCGCGGGCGGAGAGCAGGGCCTCGCGGACGTCCGGGCTGCCGGGTCCCGCGGGGGCGGCGTACCGGGCGGCGACGGCCGCCGCGTACCGCCCGGACGCGGCGAGCCAGTCGGCGAGCCTGCCCCGCAGCCGGGGCGTCTCCCAGGCCGGGTAGAGGGCGTAGGAGAGCATCGCGAGGAGGCCGCCGAGGAGGGTGAGCAGGACCCGGTCCCGTACGGTCTGGGTCACGCCGGAGCCCTCCATGCCGAGGAGGAAGACGACGTACGCGGCGACGCAGACCTGGCTGACCGCGTACCCCGTCCTCATCAGCAGGTACATGCCGAAGGCGCAGAGGACGGCGAGGCCGGCGGAGAGGTACGTCCCCGGGTGCGCCGTCTGCACCACGCCGCTGGCCAGCGCGACGCCGACGAGCGTGCCGCCGAAGCGGGCCACCGAGCGGGAGTACGTCTGCGAGAAGTCCGGCCGCATCACCATCACGGAGGCCATCGGCGCCCAGTACCCGTGCCCGAAGGGCAGCACCAGACCGAGCAGGTAGCCGGCGGCGGTGACCGCGGAGACCCGGATCGCGTGCCGCAGGATCGCCGAGCCCGGCCGCACCTCGGCCCGCATCTGCGCGAGGACGAGCGGCGCGAGCCGGAGGAGGGTGGGGCGGGTGCGGGGGGCGGGGAGGCCGAGGGGGCCAGGGGGATCGGCGGACTCGGGGGGCTCGGGGGGCTCGGGGGCGGCCTCGGAGGACGGCGCGGACAGCGCGCCCGCGCGCCCCTCCGTACCCACCCCGGACCCCGTCCCCGTCCCCGAGCCCGTTCCCGGCCCCATTCCCGTTCCCGGTTCCGCCCCCGACCCCGTCTCCGTGCGTGGTTCCGCCGTCTCGACGACGTCGCCGAGGAGGGCGGCCAGGCGGAGGGCGGCTCGGTGGGAGCGGTCGGTGAGGATCGAGCCGGTGTCCGGGGTGCGCAGGGCGGCGACCGCGGCCGGCGGCAGCCGGACCGGTTCGCCGTGGCGGATGGCGCGCGCGGCGGCGTCGAGGATCTCCCCGGCCGCGGCGAGCAGCTCGCGGACCCGGTCGCGCTGCGGGCCCTCGGCGGGGGCGCCGACGGCGGGGTCCGCGAGCGAGGCGAGGACGGGCCGGATCCGTTCGGCGAGCCGCCGGGGCCCGTGGAGTTCGGCGGGCCGGCGGCGGGCCTGCCGCGGGGTGACGGCGGCGGCGCTGCGGGCGGTCATGAGCGGGACCGGGTCGAAGGGCGCGACCGGGTCGTGGCGCAGCCGGCGGGCGTAGTCGGCCTCCGCGGCGAGCGCGTCGGCGAGGGCGTCGCGCTGGGCGCCCCAGGGCCGGACCGGCAGCAGCACTACCAGCGCGGCCTGGACGACCCCGCCCGCGAAGATCATGGCGGCGTGCCCGGCGGCGGTCGCGACGGAGGTGGGCAGGGTGATCGTGACCAGCATGATCGCCACGTTGGAGGAGGCGATGATGCCGGCGGTGGGCCCGGCCGCCCAGACCAGCCCGGAGAGGAAGGTCCACAGGAGCAGCAGCGCGAGGAAGAGGACCGTGTGCGCGCCGGTCAGGTAGCCGAGGAAGGTGGAGACGGCGAGGCTGCCGCCGGAGGCGAGCGCGAGGGTGGGCCGGGGCCGCCAGGAGCGCTGGAAGGTGGCGATGGCCGCCTGGAAGGCGCCGAACGCGGAGGACGCGGCGACGGCCGGTCCGAAGAGGGCCAGCGAGAAGCCGATGACGAGCGCGAGCCCGAGCGCGCCGCGGGCCGCGACGGCGGGCGCGAGCCGCCGCCGCTCGACGGTGAGACCGGAGCGGGCGGTCTCCCTCAGCGCCCGGAGCCAGCTCATGATCCGAGCGTAGCGAGCAACCCCCCGTAACCGGACATTTCACCTCACGGTCCCGGGGGCCTGTCCGACCGCCGGCGCCGGTCGGACCGGCCCCGGCGAGAAGGGGCGGACAGGCCCTGGGTGCGCGGGGAGACCCTGGGTGGGCGGGGAGACCCTGGGTGGCGGACAGGCCCTGGGTGTACTGGCCCGGGCCGACACCGCCTAGCCCCGGGCGCGGCGGTCCAGGCGGGCCCGGTCGGGGGTGAGGGTGGCGGACTCGGCGGCGCTGGCGCCGTGGTTCCAGCCGTCCTCGTCCCACATCGCCCGGACGCGGGTCGCCCTCGTCTCGGGGAAGAGCTCGTCCGTGCGGGCCGTCACCGCGACCTCGCGGGAGGCGAGGACCGGGAGGAGGGTCGGGGCCTCGGCGGCGACCCGGCGGGAGGTCGCCTCCAGGCGGGCGCCGAGCCGGTTCGCGTACGCGAGGAGGAAGGACTGCCGGAAGGACTTGGTGCGCTTGCGGCCGCCCTTCCGCTGCTCCGCCTCCGCCCGCGTCATCGCGGCCGTGCCCTGGACGAGGAGCGAGGTGTACAGCAGCTCGACCGGGTCCAGGTCGGCCTCGAAGCCGACCACCGTCGAGAAGCCGTACGTCTCGTTCCACACCGCCCGGCAGTGGTTGGCGCCCGCCACCGCGTCGAGCAGGATCGCCTTCGCCTGCTCGTAGGGCGGCTCCACGCCGATCCGGATGGCGCCCGGCGTCTGCGGCGACGGCGCCCCGGCCGCGAGCCCCGCCTCGTCGAGGCTGTGGCGGGCCATCAGCTCCTGCGCCTTCGCGGTCAGCGCCTCGGCCTCCTCCGGATAGCCGGTGGCCTCCGCCTTGGCGAGCAGCGCGCGAATCCGGGTGAGCATCCGCGGCTCCCCGGCGGCGGCCGGCGGCAGCGTCTCGCCGGGTACGGGGCCCGCCGCGTCGAGCCGGGGCAGCCGGACCAGCAGCCGGTACAGCTCCAGGACGGCCGTCGCGTGCGAGAAGCGGTCGGCGGGGCCGGCGCCCGTGCCGTCGTCCAGTCCGTCGATCTGGTCCCGCCAGCGCCGGGGCAGCGTCGCGTACCGGGCCGTCTCGGCCCGCACCAGTGCGCCGAGCAGCCCCAGGTGCTCCTCGGCCAGCTCGCGGCGGACGGCGCGCGCGAGGTCGGCGGGCTGCCAGCCGTGCTCCCACAGGGTCCGTACGAGCTCCTCGCCGCGCCGCGCGAGACCGGCGTCGGCCTCCGGGGCGGCGGCGAGCAGCGAGGCAGCCGTGTCGAGGGAGCGGTCGTCGCGGCTGTGCAGCGCCACCCCCAGCGCCCGCTCCACCGTGGACCCCCGCGCCTCCTCCTGCATGCCCGCGCCCTCTCCGTCCCTCGCGTCGCCCGTGCCGGCTCTCGTCCGGCCTCCTCCGGCCGTCTCCGGCCTCCTCCGATGGTCTCAGGACGGCCGGGTCCACCCCGTCGCGCCCCGTCCCGGGGTAGGCCTGGCCCTACCCCGGGACGCCCGGCAGACGGCGTGACCCGACCCCTGGCGAAACGGTTCGCTGGAGCCATGACCAGCACCCTTTCCCTTTCCCCCGCTCCTCCCGCCGCCGTACGGCTCCGGGGGCTCGTCCGGCGGCACGGGGACGTCCGGGCCCTCGACGGCGTCGACCTCGACGTCGCCGCCGGGACCTTCACCGCCGTCATGGGCCCCTCCGGCTCCGGGAAGTCCACCCTGCTGCGCTGCGCCGCCGGACTCGACCGCCCGGACGCGGGCCGCGTCGAGGTGGCGGGCACGGCCCTGGAGGGGCTGAGCGAGCGGCGGCTGACGCTGCTGCGGCGCGACAGGATCGGCTTCGTCTTCCAGTCCTTCAACCTGCTGCCGACGCTGACGGCCGCGCAGAACGTGGCCCTCCCGCTCCGGCTCGCAGGCCGCCGCCCGGCGCGCGGCGAGGTCCGGGCGGCGCTCGCCCGGGTCGGGCTCGCCGGCCGCGAGCGGCACCGGCCCGCCGAACTCTCCGGCGGCCAGTGCCAGCGGGTGGCCATCGCCCGGGCGCTGATCGCCCGCCCCGCCGTCCTCTTCGGCGACGAGCCGACCGGCGCGCTGGACTCCACGACCGGCGCGGAGGTGATGGACATGCTCAGGAACCTCGTGGACGAGGAGGGCCGGACGCTGGTGATGGTCACCCACGACCCCGTCGCCGCCGCCCGCGCGGACCGGGTCGTCTTCCTCGTGGACGGCCGCCTGGCGGGCGAACTCGCCGCCCCGACGGCCCCCACCGTGTCGGCCCGACTCGCGGAGCTGCGGCCTGCGGGAACGGCGGGGCCTGCGGGGCCGACGGTCTCGACGGGGCCGGCGGGAATCACCGGAACGGCGGCACCGGCGGGAGCCGCGGGAACCACCGGAAGAACGACACCGGCGGGAACGCAGGGAATCACCGGAACGGCGGCACCGGCGGGAACGGCGGGTCGGGCATGCTGAGCGTCGTCCTGGGCGGGCTCCGGGCCCGCTGGACCTCCCTCCTGGGCGGGTTCCTGGCCCTGGCGCTCGGCGTCGGGCTGCTCACCGCCACCGGCCTCGGCCTCGCCGCCGCGCTGGACCCGCCGGCGCACGCCCCCGAGCGGTTCGCGTCCTCCCCCGTCGTCGTCCTCGGCCAGGACCGGCTGACCGTCGAGGTCCGGCGCGGCCCCGGCACCGCGCTCGTCTCCCGGCCGCTCGACCGTCCACAGCCTGTGGACACCGCCGTGCTGCGCGAACTCCGCGCCCGGTGGACCCTCACGGAGCACCCCTCGGACGCCCCCGCCCCGGCCGCCTCCCGCCCCGACGCCGTCGGACTCGACGCGCCCGCCGAGCAGGTCAGGGCCCTCGTCGGCGACCGGGCGCAGGTGCTCACCGGCGACGAGCGCCGCCGCGCCGACCCCGGCCACGAGCGGGACGGGCAGGAACTCACCGGCCTGAACGCCCTCCTCGGCACCGCCGGCGGCGTCGCCGCCTTCGTCTCCGTCTTCGTCGTCGCGTCCGTCTTCGCCTTCTCCGTGGCGCTGCGCCGCCGCGAGTTCGGCCTGCTCCGCACCGCCGGGGCCACCCCCGGCCAGGTCCGCGGGCTGCTGCTCGCCGAGGCGGCGCTGCTCGGCCTGACCGCGTCCGCGGCGGGCTGCGCGCTCGGCGGGCTCGCCGCGCCGCCGATGGCGCGGGCCCTGGTGGCCCGGGACCTGGCGCCCGCCTGGTTCGCCGGCGCCGGCACGGTCGGCGGGAGCGCCGGATGGCCGTACCACCTGGCCTTCTGGACGGGCCTCGGCGTGGCCCTCGCCGGGGCGGCGGCCGCCGCCCACCGCGCCGGGCGGACCGGGCCGACGGCCGCGCTGCGGGAGGCGGACGTCGACCGGGACGTGCTGCCGCCGGGCCGGGCGCTGCTCGGCGCCGGGCTGCTCGCGGCCGGGCTCGGACTGCTGGTCTGGACGTACGCCACCGATCCCGGTTCCCTGCTGAAGCGGAAGACGTACACGACCCTGCCGATGCTCCTGACCGGCGGCGCGGCCCTGCTGGCCCCGCTCCTCGTGCGGCCCGCGGCCCGGCTGTCCCCGGTGTTCCGGGGCGGGGCGGTCGGGCTCCTCGTCCGGGAGAACGGCGCGGCCGCCGTGCGCCGCACCGCCGCCGTCGCCGCGCCGGTCCTGGTGACCGTGGCGCTGGCGGGGACGCTGTCCGGCGCGTCGGAGAGCGTGGCGCGCGCCAAGGAGACCGAGGCCCGGGACCGTACGACGGCGGCTCACGTGGCCGAGGGGCGGGAGGTGACGCTCCCGGAGCGGCCGCCCGGGGGCGCGGTCGTCGCCGCGTCCGGGCCGACCTCCCTCTTCGTACGGGACGGGGCCGAGGCGGTCGTGAAGTACCGGGCCCGGGCGGTCGCCGACCCGGCGGCCTTCGCCGCGTTCGCCCGGCTCCCGCTGGTCGCGGGCGACCTGCGGGGCCTGGACGACCGGTCGATCGTCGTCAACGAGGAGTTCGAGCGGCGGCGGGTCGGCGAGGAGGTGGAGGTGTGGCGGGCAGACGGCAGCGGCCCCGTACGGCTCCGCGTGGCGGCCGTCCTGGCCCGCGGCACCGGCGACAACGGGCCGTACGTCACCCGCGCCCAGGCCCCCGGGTCCCGGCTCGACCGCCTGGAGTCGGACCGGCCGCTCGCGGCGGACGCCGCCTCCGCCGCGGCCCCGCCGCCCGCGAACCGGGCCGCCCGGACGGGCCTCCGCCTGCTCCTGGTCCTCGTCCTCCTCTACACGGTGATCGCCCTGGCGAGCACCCTGCTCATGGCCACGTCGGTCCGGGGCGGCGAGCTGGCCGCGCTGCGCCTGGCCGGCGCCACCCGCGCGCAGGCCCTGCGGGCCGTGACGGGCGAGGCGCTGCTCGCGGTCGCCGTCGGCACGGCCCTCGGGCTCGCCGTGACGGCCGCCGTCCTCGCCGCCCTCGGCGCGGGCCTCGCCGCGCTCTCCGCGCCGGTCGTGCTGGCGGTGCCGTGGGCGCAGACGGGCGCGGCGGCGGGGGTCTGCGCGCTGGTCGCCGTCGCCTCCGCGGCCCTCCCCGCGTGGCGCCTCACCCGCTGAGCGGCGAAGGTGGGACGGGGCGGTGGCCGGGGTCGGAGCCGGGCCACCGCCCCGCCCGCGCCCCGGCCGGCCACCCCGCCCTGCCGCGTGCCCGCCCCGTTCCGTCGCGCACCCGCCGCGTGCCCGCGCTGCCCTGCTGCGTGCCCGCCCGGACGGCCGCCCCGCCCCGTGCCCGCCCTGCCGCGCACTCGCCGCGCACCCGCCTGGACGGCCGCCCCGCCCTGCCGCCCACCCGCCGCGCACCCACCCCGCACCGTCCACGAACCTGTCCCGGCTCCGGGCCGCGCCCGCATCCGGCCGCGCCCGCACCCCCTTCCCGCCTCCGCTTCCCGCCCCCCTTCCGCTTCCCGCCTCCCCCTCCCGCCTCCCCGCCTCCCCCCCCTCCCGCCTGGGGCGATCGGTCCGCGAAGGCGCTACGGGGTGAGGACCAGCTTGCCCCGGACGTGGCCGGACTCGCTCAGTTCCTGGGCGCGGGCGGCCTCCTTGAGGGGGAGGGTGTCGGCGTGCCGCAGGCGCAGGGTGCCCGCGAGGACGCCCTGCGCCTGGGCGGTCAGCCAGCCCCTGACCCGCTCGAAGTCCTGCTCGGGGAGGCTGAAGACGATCCCGTGCGCGGCCGCGTCCGTCTCGGCGATCGTCACGATCCGCGACCTGTCGGCCGTCTCCTCGCCCCCGAGCAGCTCGATCGCGACCGGCAGCACCCCGTACCCGGCCGCGTCGAAGACCGCGTCGACGCCCTGCGGGGCCGCGGCCCGCACCCGCTCGGCGAGCCCGTCGCCGTACGCGACCGGGATCGCGCCCAGGTCCCGCAGATAGGCGTGGTTGGACGCCGAGGCCGAGCCGACGACCGTGACACCGGCGGCGACCGCGAGCTGGACGGCGATGGTGCCGACGATCCCGGCCGCTCCGTGCAGGAACAGCGTCTCGCCCTCCCGTACGCCGAGCTCCTCCAGGACCCGGGCCGCGGTCTCGCCGGCGACCGGCAGGCCCACCGCCGTCTCCCAGGACAGACCGGCCGGCTTCGGCAGGACGTTGCCGGCAAGGGCGTGGCCGGCGTAGGCGCCGGTCTTCGACCAGCCGAACACCTCCTCCCCGACGGCGAGTCCGGTGACGCCCTCGCCCAGCGCGTCGACCGTCCCGGCGACCTCGATCCCCGGCACGGCGGGGAAGACCGTCGGGTGCACCTCCTCCAGCAGGCCCCTGCGCACCTTCCAGTCCATCGGGTTGACGCCGGCCGCCGCCACCCGCAGCCGCACCTCGCCGGGGCCCGGCTCCGGCACCTCGGCGCCGGTCTCGTGCCGCAGCACCTCGGGGCCGCCGAACTCCTCGAACACGATCGCTTCCATCGTCGCCATGTCGCCCTCCGCATCAGCGCGTTCGCCCCGGAAACCGGCGCTTCCGCTCTCATCGACCTGCTGCTCGATCCGTTCCGTACGTGCTCAAGCCGGCAGCGGACACCGCTTGTTCCCGGCTCCCACCGGCCGGTTCCACATGGCCGAAAGACCACCCTCCACGGCGGATCTCCACCCCCGCGCGCCACCCGCCCCGCCCCGCCCGGATGTCGTGGGCCGTCGCTGTCAGTGGCGGATGCCAGACTCGCGCCCATGAGCGAGAGGTGGGCGCTGGCCCCGGAGCCGGAGGGCGAGGGCGCGTTCCTCGTCCCCCTCAAGCCGGACGGCGCGCCCGCCGGGGAGGTGCGCCGCGAGCCGGACCTGGCCGCGGCCGTCCGGTCCCGGCCCGGCGTCGCACGCTGGGTGTGGCGGTCGACGGCCGAGGTGTACCCGAAGCTGCTCGCCGCCGGCGTCCGCGTCGAGCGGTGCTACGACGTCGAGGGCGCCGAGCAGCTGCTCCTGGGCCACGAGGGGCGGCTCGGCGAGCCGCGCTCGGCCGCCGCCGCGTGGGCCCGGCTGCGGGGCGCCCCGGTGCCGCCCGATCCGCCGCAGCGCACGGCCGAGCCCGGCTCCCAGGACTCGCTCTTCGAGCCGCGGCCCGTCGCGCCCGTCCCCTTCGAGGGCCTCCTCGCGGTCTACGCGGAGCAGCAGCGCCGCCACGGCCGGGCCGAGCACCCGGGCAGGATGCGGCTGCTCACCGCCGCCGAGTCCGCCGGGATGCTGGTGGCCGCCGAGATGCACCGGGCCGGGCTGCCCTGGCGGGCCGACGTGCACCGGGAGGTGCTGCGCGAACTGCTGGGCGAGCGGTACGCGGGCGGGGGCGAGCCGCGCCGCCTCGCGGAGCTGGCGGACGAGGTGTCGGCCGCCTTCGGCCGCCGCGTCCGGCCCGATCTGCCCGCCGACGTGGTGAAGGCCTTCGCCCAGGCCGGGATCCGGCTGCGGTCCACCCGCCGCTGGGAGCTGGAGGAGGTCGACCATCCGGCGGTGGGGCCGCTGATCGCCTACAAGAAGCTGTACCGGATCTGGACCGCCCACGGCTGGTCGTGGCTGGCGGACTGGGTGCGGGACGGCCGGTTCCGGCCGGAGTACCTGCCGGGCGGCACGGTCAGCGGCCGCTGGACGACCAACGGCGGCGGGGCGCTCCAGATCCCGAAGGTGATCCGCCGCGCGGTCGTCGCCGACGAGGGCTGGCGGCTGGTGGTCGCGGACGCCGACCAGATGGAGCCGCGGGTGCTGGCCGCGATCTCCCGCGACCCCGGCCTGATGGAGGTCGCCGGCCACCCCGACGACCTCTACACCCGCCTGTCCGACCGGGCCTTCTCCGGCGACCGCGACCACGCCAAGATCGCCCTGCTGGGCGCGATCTACGGCCAGACCAGCGGTGACGGGCTGAAGAACCTGGCGGCGCTGCGCCGCCGCTTCCCCCGCGCGGTGGCCTACGTCGACGAGGCGGCGAAGGCCGGCGAGGAGGGCCTCCTCGTCCGCACCTGGCTGGGCCGCACCAGCCCGAGGGCGGTCGGCGCCGACGACGACGGCGAGGCGGGCCTCCCCCAGGAGGGACCCGAACAGGCCGTCGCGGAGGAGGGCTACACCCCCGGCTACGCCTCGAACAACGCGCGGGCGCGCGGCCGGTTCACCCGTAACTTCGTGGTCCAGGGCAGCGCCGCCGACTGGGCCCTGCTGATGCTGGCGGCCCTGCGCCGCTCCCTGTCGGCCGCCGGGATGCGGGCCGAGCTGGTCTTCTTCCAGCACGACGAGGTGATCGTGCACTGCCCGGCGGAGGAGGCCGGGGCGGTGACGGAGGCGATCCGGGCGGCGGGCGACGAGGCGGGCCGGATCACCTTCGGCGACACCCCGGTCCGCTTCCCCTTCACGACGGCGACGGTGGAGCGGTACGCGAACGCCAAGTAGCGTCCGCGCACCGCCCGTTCCCCCGTGGCCCGTGGTTCCGCTACTTGGCGGGCAGCTTCGCCCACCGGGGGTCGAGGGCGATCGCCTTCAGCTGCTCCATGGTGAGCGCGGGCTCCGCCCGGGTGGCCGCCTCGTGCTGGGCGCCGGTGTTGAAGGCGGAGACGACCACCCGGAAGCCGTCCTTCCGCATGGTGTCGGCGCTCCACCACACCACGCCCTCGCCGCCCTTCTCGCCGGGCTGCCGCGTGAGCTTCACCCTGCGGCCGTCGGGCAGGGTGGTGACGTCGCCGGAGCCGTAGAGCTGGCCGGCGACGTCGCCCATGCCGTACTGGACGTTGACCTGGACCAGGCTCTTGCCCTTGCCGTCGTCGACGACGGCGAAGGCGAACTCGCCCTCGCCGCCCTTGTCGACGACCGTCAGCCCCTTGGGCAGCAGGGCGCGCAGGGTGGCGGGGACGCCGTCGCCGACGATCTGCGGCGGCGCCTCGCGCACCTTGCCGGGCCGGCCGAGCTTGCCGGGCTGGGCGGGCGCGGTGGGCAGCGGCGGGATCTGCTTCAGCAGGGGCCGCCACGCGGCGGCGGAGACGAGCTCCTCGAGCTGGGTGGCGGTGAGGGGCGGGTCCTCGCGGCTGATCGCGGCGTCCTTCTCGGCGGGCGCGTTGTACTCGCTCACGTCGATCAGGAAACCGTCCTTCGTGAGCAGCACGGCCCGCCAGTTCTTGGTCTCCTCGCGCTTGTCCGGGTACACGTAGCCCTGGAAGACCATCACCCGGGAGCCGTCCGGCGTCCGGCCCTCGACGCAGCGGTCGTGGGGGACGTACGCCTTCTCGGGGCAGGTCACCATGTCGAGGCCGGCGTCCGGGCCGCGTCCGGCGCGGGAGAGGAAGACGCCGACGGCGGCCTCGCCCCCGCCGTCGTCGTAGACGCCGCTGAGGCCCTGGCCGGTGCCGTCGAGACCGTCGAACCGCCACTGGCCGGCGGGGGCGTTGGCCTTGAGGACGTCCGCGATCTCGGAGAGCGGGATCTCCGCCATGCCCGGCTTCAGCGAGTCGGAGGCGGGCTCGCCGCTCGACTCCGCGGTGGGCGACGCGCTGGGCTTCGGCGCCGCCACGGTCGCCTTGTCCGAGGGTCCGGCGGGGGAGACGGCGCTCCCGGCGTACACGCCGCCGGCGCCGATGGCGGCGAGCGCGAGGGCTCCGCCGGTGACGGCGAGGCGGCGGCGGAGCAGCCGGCGGCGGCCCCGGGCGAGCCCGCCGGAGACCAGGCCGGGCCGGCCGTCGAGGCCGAAGCTCTCGCCGGTGGTGCGCAGGGCCGAGCCGAGTTCGTCGGCGAACCCGGCCTCGGGGTCGTGGTGTTCGTGCTGGGACATGGCGGGATCACCGTCTCTGCTTCGGAGGGACGAAAGGGAAGGGGGTGCCGTCCGAGTGGTCCGGGGACCGTCGGCGAGGGGCGTGGGAACCGCGGGCGGGGGGCGGCTCAGCGGACGGCGAACTCGGCGATGCTGCCGCCGAGTCGCTGCCGCAGCTTGCCGAGCGCCCGCGTGCAGCGGGTGCGGACGGCGGCGGAGCTGGTGTGCAGGGCGTCGGCGGTCTCCTCGACGCTGCGGTCCTCCCAGTAGCGCAGCACCACGACCGCCCGGTCCTTCGGGGGCAGTGCGGCGAGCGCGTCGAGGAGGGCGATCCGCAGCAGCGGGTCGGTGCCGTCGTCCGGGGTGTGGTCGGGCAGTTCGCCCAGCGGGCGCTCGGTGGCGGAGCGTCGCCGCTGGTGGCTGAGGAACGTGCGGACGAGGACGGTCTGGGCGTACGCGGCGGGGTTGCCTATCCGGGAGACCCGCCCCCAGAGGGCGTACATCTTGCCCAGCGTCTCCTGCGTGAGGTCCTCGGCGAGGTGGACGTCCCCGCTGGTCAGCAGGCAGGCCGAGCGGAACAGCTGACCCGTGCGTGCCGAGGCGAACTCCAGGAACTCGTCCGCGCGGGACGTTCTCATGCCCCTCCTCTTCCTTGCGGTCGCGTGTGGTCACGGGTGGTGAAGGACGGTCGCCCCGTGCGAGCGCCGTGCGCGTGCCGTGCTCGCCGTGGTGGCGTCACCCCTTCGACGCGACGGGACCGGGGAAATGTTTCATCGAACCCGCCCTCGAACGCATCCGAAGAAGCGGAATCGGGTAATCCTTTTGGTATGAACACTCTCAGCGCAGAGCTCCTGGCCGCTGGAGTCTGGCAGTCAGGGCTGGCACAGGTCATCGGCGGCCTGGTTCTCGTCGCCGTACTCATCGGGGCCTTCTGGTTCGGCTACCGGGTCCGCACCCGCGAGCCCCGGCCCCCCGCCCCCGAGGAGCAACCGCACCGCCCGGACACCGGCGCGCTCCCCGGCGAGATGTCGGAGTACCGCAGGGGCGCGGAGATGCCGCACACCGACGGCGCCCACCGGCTCATGCCGTACCAGCTGAAGGACGGCGGCGGCACCGAGACCTCGCCCACGCCGCCGAGCGAGGAGAAGCGCAAGTGGGGCGGCATCTCCAGCGGCGGCTTCGGCAGCGGAGGCCCCGGGCACGGCGACTGACGTGCGCGCCGCCCCCCGCGCCCGGCTGCGGGCGATGGCCCTCGGACTGCTCGGCTCCGCCCCCGAGGCGGACCGGGCGGTCCGGGCCGCCGAGCGCACCCTCGCCTCGTACGGCCCCGGCCCCCGGGCGCACCGGGGCCCCGGCCCGGTCCCCGATCCCGGACCGCCCCCGGAGGCCGTCCTGGCGCGGGTCTGCCTCGGCCGGCTCCGGGCCCGCGAGGCCCGCCGCACCGAACCGTGGGACCCCTGGTCGGACTCTCCCGGCCCGACCCCGGCGGAACGGCTCATCCTGGTCCTGCACGACCGCTTCGGCGTGCCGTACGAGACCCTCGCCCCGGTCCTGGAACGCGCCCCGGCGGCCGTCCGCCAGATCGGCGTCCGCGCGAGGGCCCGGGCCAGGGCCGCAGAGGCGATGCCCGCCCCCGACCCAGCCCACCTCCGCACGGCCGTGGACGCGGTCCTCGCCGCCGCCCGCGAGGGCGACACGGCGGCGCTGCGCTCCCTGCTCGACCCGGACGCGGTCCTGCGCGCCGACACCGGAGCCGTACGCGGCGGGGTGCGGCCCGCCCACGGCGCCCCGGCCGTCGCCCGCGTCCTGGCCGCCCGCGCGGCGGCCGCCCGCCCGGTCCCGGTGGACGGCGCCCCCGGCCTGGCCGCCGCCCCGGACGCGGTCTACGTCTTCACGGCCCCGGCGGGCCCGATCACCTCGGTCGACGTCCTGGCGGACCCGCCCCACGTCTCCCGCCTGGCGCTCGCGAGGACGTGACGGCCCCCGGCCCTTCTCCCTCCCCCACGGCTCCGCGCCTCAGTCCCGCCCGTCGGCGCTCTTCCCGGCCCGCCCGGCGATGTGCGCGGGCACGGCAGCCGCCAGCCCGGCCGGCAGCGCGGGATCGGGCACCGGCACGCCGAAGGCGGTCACCACCGGCAGCACCCCCGCCCAGAGCCCCAGCTCCGCGTCCTCGGAGTCCCCGTCGTCCGGCGGGCCGCTCCGCGTCTTCACCGACGCCTCGGTGAGGTCCAGTGCGAGCAGCGAGGTGGCCGCCAGTTCCTTCCGGCTCGGCTGCCGCACGTACTCCCACTGCCCCGGGCTGCTCTGCTCGGTCAGCGCCCGCAGCCCCCGCAGCTTCTCCTCGGGGTCGGTCACCGGCTCGGGAACGCCGTAGACCATCGCGCACCGGTAGTTCACCCCGTGCTCGAACACCGACCGCGCGAGCACCAGCCCGTCCACGTGCGTCACGGTCACGCAGACCGTGCTCCCCGGCGCCTGCACCAGACTCCGGCTGGCCACCGAGCCGTGCACGTACAGCCGGTCCCCGTCGACCCCGTACACCGTCGGCACCACCATCGGCACCCCGTCCACCATCACCCCGAGGTGGCACAGCCACCCGGCCGCCAGCACCGCGTCCAGATCCGCCCGCCGGTACGACCCCTTCTCCCGCATCCGCCGCAACCGAGTCCGCTCGGTCACCTCGATCGCACCCTCGCCCATGCTTCCCCCAGCTCACGAAGAACGGCCCGAAAACGGCCCGGACATCACGAAACCCCAGGTCAGACTAGTCCGACCTGGGGTTCCAGAGTGAGCCGCCTTCGGGATTCGAACCCGAGACCTACGCATTACGAGTGCGTTGCTCTGGCCAACTGAGCTAAGGCGGCGTGCTGCGCGACACCATGGTGGGTGCAGCAGCGTCGCCAAGTCTACACAGTTTCCGGAGGTGCTCCGACCAGGGGCGGAGGGGGCGGGTCCGGGGGCTATGAGCAGCGCTTTCCCGCGGTGGGCGGAGTGCCTTCGAGGAGGTAGGTGTTGATGGCGGTGTCGACGCAGTCGCTGCCGCGGCCGTAGGCCGTGTGGCCGTCGCCCTCGTAGGTGAGGAGGGTGCCGGAGGAGAGCTGGTCCGCGAGGGCCTCGGCCCACTTGTAGGGGGTGGCGGGGTCGCGGGTGGTGCCGACGACGAGGATGGGGGCGGCGCCGTCGGCGGTGATGCGGTGCGGGCGGCCGGTGGCCCGGGCGGGCCAGTAGGTGCAGTTCAGGGCCGCCCAGGCGAGGCCCGTGCCGAAGACCGGGGAGGCCTCGTCGAAGGACGGGGCGGCCCGCCGGGCGTCGGCCGGGTCCCGGTAGGCGGGGGGCAGGTCGAGGCAGTTCACGGCGGCGTTGGCGAACATCAGGTTCGCGTACGAGCCGTCCGGCTCCCGCTCGTAGTAGCTGTCGGCGAGCGCGAGCAGCGCCGAGCCCTCGCCGCCGATCGCCCGGGTCAGGGCCTCTCGCAGCTGCGGCCAGGCGCCCTCGTCGTACATGGCCGCGATGACGCCGGTGGTCGCCAGCGACTCGCCCAGCTCGCGGTCCTCGCCGGTGGGGACGGGGTCGGCGTCCGCGGCGCGGAAGAAGGACTTCAGGGCCTCCCCGGCCGCCTCGGGCGACCCGGTGCCGAGCGGGCAGTCGGGCCGGGTGACGCAGTCGGCGGCGAAGGCGCGGAAGGCGGTCTCGAAGCCGGCCGTCTGGTCGCGGTTGAGGTCGAGCGCCGAGAGGGAGGGGTCCATGGCACCGTCGAGGACGAGCCGGCCGACCCGGCCGGGGAACAGCTCGGCGTAGGTCGCGCCGAGGAAGGTGCCGTACGAGGCGCCGACGTAGTGCAGGGCCGCGTCGCCCAGGACCGCCCGCAGGATGTCCATGTCGCGGGCCGTCTCCACGGTGGAGACGTGCGGCAGGACCGCGCCGGTGCGCTCCCGGCACCCGGCCGCGAACCGCTTGAACGAGGCGGCCAGCGCGTCGACCTCCGCCGGGTCGTCCGGAGTCTGGTCGACCTGGGTGTACGCGTCCATCTCCGGGCCCGTCAGGCAGTCGACCGGCTCGCTGCGGCCGACCCCGCGCGGGTCGACGGCCACCATGTCGTAGCGGGCCCGCACCGGCTCGGGGTAGCCGATGCCCGCGTACCCCTGGAGGTAGTCGACGGCCGAGCCGCCCGGCCCGCCCGGGTTCACCAGGAGCGAGCCGATCCGCTCGCCGGGGCCGCTCGCCCGCACCCGGGAGACGGCGAGCCGCACCTCGGGCCCGTCGGGCTTCGCGTAGTCCAGCGGGGCGCGCAGCGTCGCGCACTGGAAGCCGCTGACGCCGCAGTCCCGCCAGGCGAGCTTCTGGCCGTAGTACTTCTTCAGCGCCTCCGGCGAGGGCGCCGGCGAGGCGATCCGGTGGACCGCGCCGGACCCCGGGCCCTCGGGGGCGGCCGCGCCGCTCCCGCCCGTGCAGCCGGAGAGGATCAGCCCGGCCGCGGCGAGCGCCGTGGCGGAGATGCGGAGGAGGCGCCTGGAGTCCATTCCGTGAGCGTATCCGGACGGGTACGCTCCGTGTCCAATCGCGGAGGGGTCGCCTCCGCACGCCGGACGCCCTTCCGCCGGACGCCTTTCGCCGGACGCCCTCCCCGCCTACCGGCCCCGGGAGCCCCGCCGCCGACGGCCGGGCTCCCGGGGCCGGGCGCTCAGTCGCGCAGGGCCATCGTCATCGCCTCGACCGCGAGCAGCGGGGCCACGTTCCGCTCCAGGGCCTCGCGGCAGGCGAGGACGGCCTCCACCCGGCGCAGGGTCCGCTCCGGGGTGGTGTCGCGGGCGATCCGCTCCACCGCGTCCCGCACGTCCTCGTTGGCCAGCGCCGAACGGGTGCCCAGCTGGAGGGCGAGCACGTCCCGGTAGAAGCCGGTCAGGTCGGTGAGGGCGAGGTCCAGGCTGTCGAGCTGGGTGCGCCGGCCGCGGCGCTTCTGCTTGTCCTCCAGCTCCTTCATCATCCCGGCGGTGCCGCGCGGCATCCGCCCGCCCTGGGCCGCCCCGAGCGCCGCCTTCAGCTCCTCGGTCTCCTTGGCGTCGACCTCCTCCGCGACCTGCTTCGCGTCCTCCGCGGCGGCGTCCACCAGCTCCTGGGCGGCCTTGAGGCAGCCGCCGACGTCCGCCACCCGCAGCGGCAGCTTGAGGACGACGGCGCGGCGGGCGCGGGCCCGCTCGTCCGTGGCGAGCCGCCGGGCCCGGTCCACGTGCCCCTGGGTGGCGCGGGCCGCCGCGTGGGCGACCTCCGGCTCGATGCCGTCGCGCCGGATCAGCACGTCGGCCACGGCCTCGACCGGCGGGGTGCGCAGGGTCAGGTGGCGGCAGCGGGAGCGGATGGTGGGGAGGACGTCCTCGACGGAGGGGGCGCAGAGCAGCCAGACGGTGCGCGGGGCGGGCTCCTCGACGGCCTTCAGCACCGCGTTGGCCGACTTCTCGTTGAGCCGCTCCGCGTCGGTGACGAGGATGACCTGCCACCGGCCGTTGGCCGGGGAGGTGAAGGACTTGCGGACGGTGTCGCGCATGTCCTTGACGAGGATCTCCGTGCCGACGGCGGAGACCGTCGTGACGTCGGCGTGGGTGCCGACGAGCACCGTGTGGCAGCCGGTGCAGAAGCCGCAGCCCGGCGTCCCGCCGAGGGCCCGGTCGGGGCTGACGCACTGGAGGGCCGCGGCGAACGCCCGGGCGGCGTCGACCCGGCCCGCGCCGGGCGGGCCGGTGAAGAGCCAGGCGTGCGTCATCTTCGACGCCTCCGGGTCGGGCTCGCCCGCGGCCTGGGCGGTGACGAGCGCGTCGGCGTCCCGCGCGGCGGCCGCGAGCTGCTCCTCGACCCGCTCCTGTCCGACCAGGTCGTCCCATACGGCCATGTCTGCCCCTCCTGAAGGTACGTCCTCCATTGTGGGGCAGGGGACCGACAGCCCGGCCCGGGCCGTCGGTCCCCTCGGCAATGCCCTCGGCGATCCCTCAGCGGCGTCCGCGCCGCCCGTTCCCGTCGTCGTCGCCGTGGCCGTCGTCGTCGTACCCGCCGAACAGCTCGTCCGCGAGGGTCGGCAGGTCGTCCAGCGGGGTCTCCTCGGCCCAGTCCGAGCGGCGGCGCGGCCGGCCCCGCTCGTCGAGCTGCGGCAGCTCGCGGGTGGCGTCGTTCGCACCGGCTCCGCCGGCCTCCCGCTCCGACCGCTCGTCCCGCTCGTCCCGGAAGAAGTCCTGCGGCACCCGGTCCACCGGATCGGCCCGCCGCGCGTCCTTCACCGGCGGCAGCACGGCGGTCTCGTCCACGGCGGCGTCCCGGACGGGCGGCAGCACGGCCGTCTCGTCGGCGGCGCGGTCGCGGACCTGCGGCAGGACCGCCGTCTCGGCCTCGGGGCGGCGCGGGTCCTCCGGGCGGACGACCGGGGTCGGCACGGTGACCTCGTTCGGCGAGACGGTCGGCTCGCCGCCGCCCGCCGCCGGAGCCGCGCCGGAGCCCGGAGCCGTACCGGAGGCCGGACCCGTACCGGAAGCCGGAACCGTACCGGAGGCCGGAGCCGTACCGGAGCCCCCGGAGGCGCCGGAGTCCTTGCCGAGCCTCACGACCGGCGTCTGGACCGTGACCTCGTTCGCCGACTCCTCGACGGCCCTCCGCTCGGCGGCGGCGCGCCGTTCCGCGGCCGCCCGCTCGGCCTCGGCCCGCTCGGCGGCGGCCTTCCGCTCGGCCTCCGCGGCGGCCTTCTCCGCCGCGGCCCTCGCGGCCTCCTCGGCCGCCTTCGCGGCGGCGGCCGCGGCCGCCAGACGGCGGGCCTCCTCCGCGCGGAGCAGGGCCTCCTCCGCCTTGCGCTGCTTCTCCTGGCGGATCGCCTCCGCCTCGGCCCGGAGGCGGGCCTCCTCCTCGGCCTGCTTGCGGAGCCGTTCCTGCTCCTCGCGGCGGGCCTTCTCCTCGGCCGCGAGGCGGCGGGCCTCCTCCTCGGCGGCGATGCGGGCCTCCTCGGCCTTGCGCCGGGCCTCCTCCGCCTGCCGCTCGGCCTCCAGCCGGCGCGCCTCTTCCTCCTCGCGCCGCTTGCGCTCCTCCTCCTCGGCGCGCAGCTTGGCGAGCTGCGCCTGGCGCTCGCGCTCCAGCCGCTCCTCCTCGGCCTTGCGGGCGGCCTCTTCCTCGGCCTTGCGCCGCGCCTCCTCCTCGGCCTTGCGGCGGGCCTCCTCCGCGGCCTTCACCTCGGCCTCGGAGAGGGGCAGCATCCGGTCGAGCCGGTGGCGCACGACGGTGGTGACGGCCTCGGGCTCCTGCCCGGCGTCGACGACGAGGTAGCGCGAGGGGTCGGCGGCGGCGAGGGCGAGGAAACCGGCCCGCACGCGCGCGTGGAACTCCGGCGGCTCCGACTCCAGCCGGTCCGGCGCCTCGGTGAACCGTTCCCGCGCGGTCTCCGGGGAGACGTCGAGGAGGACGGTCAGGTTCGGGACGAGACCGCCGGTCGCCCAGCGGGAGATGCGGGCGATCTCGGTCGGCGAGAGGTCGCGGCCGGCGCCCTGGTAGGCGACGGACGAGTCGATGTACCGGTCGGTGAGGACGATGGCGCCCCGCTCCAGGGCGGGCCGGACCAGCGAGTCGACGTGCTCGGCGCGGTCGGCGGCGTACAGCAGGGCCTCGGCGCGGTTCGACAGGCCCGCGGAGGAGACGTCGAGCAGGATCGAGCGGAGCCGCTTGCCGATGGGGGTGGCGCCGGGCTCGCGGGTGACGACGACCTCGTGGCCCTTGGCGCGGATCCAGTCCGCGAGCGCCTGGACCTGGGTGGACTTGCCGGCGCCGTCCCCGCCCTCCAGGGCGATGAAGAAGCCGGTCGCGGCCGGGGCCTGGGCGGGGTCGGCGCCGCGCAGCGCGTCGCGCAGGTCGCGGCGGAGCGGGACGCCCGCCCGGTCGTCGGCCTTGGCCAGGACCAGCGCGGCGACGGGCAGCAGCAGCGCGCCGACGAGCACGAGGGTGAAGGCGGCGCCGCCGTGGTCGAAGACGAACTTCCCGGAGCCGGAGACGAAGCGGTGGGGGCCGATCGCGGCGGCGAGCAGCGGCGCGGCGAGCGCGCCCAGGGCGATGCCGACGCGCGCGGTGGCCTGGAGGTGCGCGGTGGTGCGCTCCCGGCGCGGCTCCTCGGTCTCCTGGTCGATGAGGGTGTGCCCGGTGTTGGCGGCGACGCCGGCCGCGTATCCGGCGAGGGCGGCGAGGAGGAGCACGGTCGCGGTGTCGGGCACGAGGCCGACGGCGATCAGGGCGACGCCGGTGACGGCGACGGCGAGGGCGAGCAGCCGGCGCCGGGAGAGCACCGGCAGCACGGAGCGGGCGGTGCGGATGCCGACGGCGGTGGCGCCGCTGAGCGCGAGCACCAGCAGGGCGTAGGTGACGGGCCCGCCGCCGAGGTCGAAGGCGTGGAGCGCGGCGAGCGAGGCGGCGGCGCCGATGGCGCCGGCGACGGTGGCGCAGGCCAGGACGAGCAGCGGTACGGCTCCGGTGCGGCCCTTGTCGGCGGCGGGGCGGCGCAGCCCCTCCAGCGGCGAGCGGGGGCGCGGGGTCTGTCCGCCGGGCAGGGTGATCGCGGCGAGGACGCTGACGGAGGCGGCGAAGAGGCCGGCGGCGAGGTAGGAGCCGAGGGCGGCCTGGTGGAGCGAGAACCAGTCGATGCCGGAGCCGAGCAGGTTGCCGACGAGGGTGGCGGCGAGCAGCAGGGCGGCGGCTGCCGGGACGGCGAGGAAGGCGGTGCGCTGGTTGAGCGTGCGCAGGGCGCCGAGGTGGTCGGGGAGCGGGCGCACGGCGTCGCCCTCGACGGGCGCGGCGGGCAGCAGCGCGGGGGCGGCGCCGTCGCGGCAGACCGTCCAGAGGCGTTCGGCGGCGCCGGTGAGGAAGACCGTGCCGAGCAGGAACCACAGGGCGCTGCCGGGGGTCCAGTCGATCCACAGGGGCGCGACGACGAGCAGCGCGATCCGCAGCCCGTCGGCGCCGAGCATGGTCCACCGCCGGTCGAGGGCGGCGCCGGGCGCGGTCAGGGCGGTGAGGGGGCCGAGCAGGACGGCGCCGAAGAGGACGGTGGCGAGCAGCCGGGCGCCGACGACGGCGGCCACGGCGAAGGCGAGCCCCCGCTCTCCGCCGCCGAACGCGCCCCCGGCGAGCGCGGCCTGGAGGCCGAGCAGGACGAGGACGAGGAGGGCGAGCGCGTCGCCGACCCCGCCGACGGCCTGGGCGCTCCACAGCCGGCGCAGCGGCTGGTGGCGGACGAGGGCCCGTACGGCGCGCTCCCGGGAATCCGCGACGAGGGCCGCGTCGAAGACGGGGGCGGCGCCGGGGGCGGGTGCGGCTTCGGAGTCGCCCAGAAGCTCTGGCTGCTCTGCTCGCGTCATCCGTCCACCCTATCCGGACGGCCTGGCTCACCGGGCCCACAGTCGAACATATGGAGGAAGGGCGGGAGCCGAGGCTCCCGCCCTCCCCCGAGGCCCGGCCGGTCCGGACCGCTCCGGACCGCACGGGCCTCCTCGGGGACTACTCCGGACCGCCCGGGCCTCCTCGGGGACTACTCCGGACCGTCCGGGACTCCTCGAAAAGACTCCGGACCGCCCGGGCCCCTCGGGACTACTCCGGCTTGGCCGCGGCGGTCTTCTTCGCGGCGGCGGTCGTCTTCTTCGCCGCCGTCGCCGTGGTGGTCTTCTTCGCCGCGGTCTTCTTGGCCGCCGTCGTCTTCTTCGCGGCCGTCTTCTTGGCCGCGGTCTTCTTCGCCGGGGCCTTCTTGGCGGCCTTCTTGGCCGGTCCCTTGGCGCGCTTCTCGGCGAGCAGCTCGTAGCCGCGCTCCGGCGTGATCGTCTCGACGCTGTCGCCGGTGCGCAGGGTCGCGTTGGTCTCGCCGTCGGTGACGTACGGGCCGAAGCGGCCGTCCTTGACGACCACGGGCTTCTCGCTGACGGGGTCGGTGCCGAGCTCCTTGAGCGGCGGCTTGGCGGCGGCCCGGCCACGCTGCTTGGGCTGGGCGTAGATCGCCAGCGCCTCCTCCAGCGTGATGGAGAAGAGCTGGTCCTCGCTGGTCAGCGACCGCGAGTCGGTGCCCTTCTTGAGGTACGGGCCGTAGCGGCCGTTCTGCGCGGTGATCTCGACGCCCTCGGCGTCGGTGCCGACCACGCGCGGCAGCGACATGAGCTGGAGGGCCTCCTCCAGGGTGACGGTGTCCAGGGACATCGTCTTGAAGAGGGAGGCGGTGCGGGGCTTGACCGCGTTCTTGCCGGTCTTCGGGGTGGACTCGGGCAGGATCTCGGTGACGTACGGGCCGTACCGGCCGGCCTTGGCGACGATCTGGTGGCCGCTGACCGGGTCGGTGCCCAGCTCGAAGTCGCCGCTCGGCTTGGCGAGCAGTTCCTCGGCGTACTCGACGGTGAGCTCGTCGGGCGCGAGGTCGTCGGGGACGTCGGCCTTCTGGTATCCCTCCTGCTCCCGCTCGCCGCGCTCGACGTAGGCGCCGTAGCGGCCGACGCGGAGCACGATGCCGTCGCCGACGGGGAAGGAGGAGATCTCGCGGGCGTCGATGGCGCCGAGGTCGGTGACCAGTTCCTTGAGGCCGCCGAGGTGGTCGCCGTCGCCGTTGCCGGCGTCGGCCGCGCCGCCGGCGGCCTCGCCCTCGCCGAAGTAGAAGCGCTTGAGCCACGGCACGGACTGGGCCTCGCCGCGGGCGATGCGGTCGAGGTCGTCCTCCATGCGGGCGGTGAAGTCGTAGTCGACGAGCCGGCCGAAGTGCTTCTCCAGCAGGTTGACCACGGCGAAGGAGAGGAAGGACGGCACGAGGGCCGTGCCCTTCTTGAAGACGTAGCCGCGGTCGAGGATGGTGCCGATGATCGAGGCGTACGTCGACGGGCGGCCGATCTCGCGCTCTTCCAGCTCCTTGACCAGGGTGGCCTCGGTGTAGCGGGCGGGCGGCTTGGTGGCGTGGCCGTCGGCGGTGATCTCCTCGGCGGAGAGCGCGTCGCCCTCGGCGACCTGCGGGAGGCGCCGCTCGCGGTCGTCGAGCTCCGCGTTCGGGTCGTCGGCGCCCTCCACGTAGGCCTTCATGAAGCCGTGGAAGGTGATCGTCTTGCCGGAGGCCGAGAACTCGGCGTCGCGGCCGTCGGCGGAGGTGCCGCCGATCTTGACGGTGACCGAGTTGCCGGTGGCGTCCTTCATCTGGGAGGCGACGGTCCGCTTCCAGATGAGCTCGTAGAGCTTGAACTGGTCGCCGGTCAGACCGGTCTCGGCCGGGGTGCGGAAACGATCACCCGAGGGACGGATCGCCTCGTGCGCCTCCTGGGCGTTCTTGACCTTGCCGGCGTAGACGCGCGGCTTCTCCGGCAGGTAGTCGGCGCCGTACAGCTGCGTCACCTGGGCGCGGGCGGCGGCCACGGCGGTGTCGGAGAGCACGGTGGAGTCCGTACGCATGTAGGTGATGAAGCCGTTCTCGTACAGCTTCTGCGCCACCTGCATGGTCGCCTTCGCGCCGAAGCCGAGCTTGCGGCTGGCCTCCTGCTGGAGGGTGGTGGTGCGGAAGGGCGCGTACGGGGAGCGGCGGTACGGCTTCGACTCGACCGAGCGGACCGAGAAGCGGGTGTCGGCGAGGGCGGCCGCGAGCGCGCGGGCGTTCGCCTCGTCGAGGTGGAGCACCGCCTCGCTCTTCAGCCGGCCGTCGGCGCCGAAGTCGCGGCCCTGGGCGACGCGCTTGCCGTCGACCGCGGCGAGGCGCGCGACCAGCGTGGACGGGTCGGAAGTGTCACCGGCACGGCCGGTGGAGAAGGTGCCGGTGAGGTCCCAGTACTCGGCGGAGCGGAAGGCGATGCGCTCGCGCTCGCGCTCGACGACGAGCCGGGTGGCGACGGACTGCACGCGGCCCGCCGACAGCTTCGGCATGACCTTCTTCCACAGGACCGGCGAGACCTCGTAGCCGTACAGCCGGTCGAGGATGCGGCGGGTCTCCTGGGCGTCGACCATGCGCTGGTTGAGCTCGCGCGGGTTGGCGACGGCCTCGCGGATCGCGTCCTTGGTGATCTCGTGGAAGACCATCCGGTGGACGGGGACCTTGGGCTTGAGGACTTCCCGGAGGTGCCACGCGATGGCCTCGCCCTCGCGGTCCTCATCGGTGGCGAGGAAGAGCTCGTCGGACTCGGCCAGCAGGTCCTTGAGCTTCTTGACCTGCGCCTTCTTGTCGGAGTTGACGACGTAGATCGGCTGGAAGTCGTGCTCGACGTCGACGCCGAGGCGGCGGACCTCGCCGGTGTACTTCTCCGGCACCTCGGCGGCGCCGCTGGGGAGGTCACGGATGTGCCCGACGCTCGCCTCGACGACGTAGCCGGGGCCGAGGTAGCCCTTGATCGTCTTCGCCTTGGCAGGCGACTCGACGATGACGAGTCGGCGGCCGCCGTGTGCGGTCTCGCTGGTCGGGGACAACTTCGCTCTTCTCTCCGGTCGACACTCTCCAGGCCCGGTGCGGGCCCGTGCGGGCCAGGGCCGGCCCGTACGGCGCTGGCAGCGCCACCGCAGCGCCCGTACGACGCTGGGCGCGCACGGCAGCGCCACGGACGGTGACGCTCCCGTCGCTGCGGAGTGTGACGGTACAACCCGCCCCCGTGTCAAACAGGGAAAGCCCGCAACGGCCACTCGAACGGTAACCCGACTCCTGCCCTTCCTGCCGCCCGGACTGCCGGACCGGCGGGGCGGCCGGGTGTGGAGCGCGTCTCAGCGGGCGGCGCGGGCGGCGGCTCAGAGGCGGCCGAAGCACCAGACGCCGAGGGCGAGGAGGGCCGCCCCGGCCAGGCCCCCGACGACGGCGGCGGACCGGGGCGCGACGCCGAGCGCGACGGGCTCGCCGTGCCGGACGCGGACCGTGGTCCACAGCAGCAGCGCGCCTCCGAACAGCGCGAACGCCGTTCCCGCGAAGATCGCCGGCCCGCTCTCCATGCCCGTACCCGCTTCCCGTCCCGGCGCCGTGCCCCCGTGGCGTGGCTCTCCCGGGAATGTCCTGAGAGGGAGGCTGACAGCTCCCGGCGTCAGGGACGCGAATTCCGGGTGAACGACGCGGGCCGGGCCGTCCGGTTTCACGAGGATGGCCGGTAGTGCCGCACTGCTCCGTCGCCCTCCTCCTTACTTCTCCTCCGCCGGAAGCAGGGACTCCGGGGTGAGGAAGCCCTCCTCCACGAGGAGGCGGATGGCCTGCGGGGTGCGGTCCCGCAGCAGCACCGGGTCCTCGCCCATGAGCTGGGCGATCGCGTCGAGGATCCGGCCGGCGCTGAGGGAGCCGTCGCAGACGCCCGCGAAGCCGGCGCCCACGTGGTCGACCCGGGTGGCGCGGCGCATGCCCCGGTTCTGGCGGAGGACGACGTGCTCGGGGTCCTCGGCGCCGGGCAGCCCGACCTGCTCCTGCACCACCTCGGGGGCGAGGGTGAAGCTGTCCGCGAGCAGCGCCGCGTCGTCATGGGTCCGCAGGTAGTCCTGGCGCTCGAAGTGGGCGCGGACGGCCGGGCCGAGCGGCTGCTCCACGGGGTGCGGCCACTCCTCGATCACGATCGACGGCTCGGCCTTCCCCGCGGCCACCGCCGGGTCGCGCCGCAGCGTGATCCAGCCGAAGCCGATGGACCGGGTGCCGCTCGCCTCGAAGGAGTCCAGCCAGCGGTCGTACGCCGCCCGGTACGCCTCGGGGTCGCCCCGGTGCTCGCCGCCGTCCCGCAGCCACAGCTCGGTGTACTGGGTGACGTCCTGCACCTCGCGCTGGACGATCCAGGCGTCGCAGCCGCGCGGCACCCAGGAGCGCAGCCGGTCCTGCCACTCCTCGCCGTCGACGTGCTGCCAGTTGGCGAGGAACTGCGCGTAGCCGCCGTCGTTCAGCCGCTCGCCGGCCTGCTGGACGAGGGTGCGGCACAGGTCGTCGCCGCTCATCCCGCCGTCCCGGTAGGTGAGTCCGGAGCCGGGCGAGATCACGAAGGGCGGGTTGGAGACGATCAGGTCGTACGTGTCGCCGTCCACCGGCTCGTACAGCGAGCCCTCCAGGAGTTCGGCCTCGCGGGCCCCGGAGAGGGCGAGCGTCAGCCGGGTGAAGTCCAGCGCCCGCGGGTTGAGGTCGGTGGCGGTGACCAGGGTGGCGTGCCGGGCGGCGTGCAGGGCCTGGATGCCGGAGCCGGTGCCCAGGTCGAGCGCGGTGGCGACCGGCGTGCGGACGGTGATGCCCGCGAGGGTGGTGGAGGCGCCGCCGACGCCGAGGACGACGCCCTCCTCCTTGCTGCCGATGCCGCCGGCGCCGCCGACGGCACAGCCCAGGTCGGAGACGATGAACCAGTCCTCGCCGTCGGGGCCGCCGTACGGCCGCACGTCGACGGTCGCGCGCACGGCGTCGCCCTCCCGGACCACCCAGCCGTCGGCCAGGGCCTCCTCCAGGGGGAGCGCGGCGGCGGCCGGGCCGGACGCGACCTCCCGCTGGAGCAGGAAGAGCCGGACGAGGGTCTCCAGCGGGGAGTCGCCGCGGGTGGCGCGCAGGGCGGGCACGGTCTCGCTGCGGGCGAGGGCCGCGTAGGCGGGGGCGCCGAGCAGGTCGAGCAGGCCGTCGGCGGTGAAGTCCGCGGCGAGCAGGGCCTCGCGCAGTCGGGCGGCGTGCGCGGGCACCGGAAGGCTGGTGGTCAGGCTGGTCGTACTCACGGGCTCCATTGTGACGGCCGCCCCCGACAACCCGGTCATCGACAGCCCGGCACCGACGGCCCGGTCGCCGGCGTCACGGCACCGACGGCCCGGACCCTGGCGGCACGGTCGGCGACGGCACGACGGCCCGGGACGGCGCGACGCGGCCGGCCCGGGAGGTCCCGGACCGGCCGTGCGGGCGCCCGTGCGGGGTTACGACTCCGAGGAGGCGGAGGCCCCGGCCTTCGGCGAGGCGGAGGTGGTGGGCGTGGCCGTGGCGCCCGCCTTCGGGGAGGCGGAGCCGGTCGGCGTCTTCGGGACCGACGGGGTCGGCTTCTGGCAGCCCGGCTGCTTGGCCATGGCCTGGCCCAGCTCGCCGTTCTCCAGGTTGGCCAGCGCGTTCTGGTCCATCTTCTCGATCTTGGTGAGGCCGTCGGCGACGTCCTTCAGCCCCTCGGCGAACTTCTGCTGGTTCGTCGGGTCGAGCGCGTCGACCTGCTTCTTCAGCCCGTCGTAGGCGACGGCGGTCGCGTTGAGCTCCGCGATGACGTCCTTCTGGACCTTCTCGCCGTTCTCGATCGGCGGCACGCCGGCGGTCTCGACGGCCTTGGCCAGCGCCCGGTCCGCGTCCGCGATGTCCTTGAAGGCCTTGGAGTCCGCGGCCTGGATCTCCGCCGGACGGCTGTCGGCCGCGGTCGAGATGATGATCTGGTGGGCGTCGGCCCGCTTCTGGATCTGCGGCTTCGCCTGGTCGCAGAACGACTTGGCCCAGTCGTTGACCTTGTCGCCCTCGTCCTCGCTGCAACCGGACAGCACGAGCACCAGTACCGCACCGCCGGACAGCGCTGCCGCAAGCTTCTTGTTCACCGGATCGGTCCCTTCCAAGACTCTCGGCCCCGGAACATACACGCCGCGCGGGTGACTTCCACCTTTCGTACGAGTGGTTCCTCCCGTGTTGAATCCTTTTGAACCAAGCGGCGCCGGGCATCCGGGCCCCTCGCGCGTCCCGGAAATGAGACGGACGCCACGTCAGGCGACGGCCACCCGACGCCGTTTGGAGGCCCGTACGGCGACGACCACCACGAGGAGCGCCAGCACCGCGATCCCGGCCCGCGCCCAGGCGTTCGCGTCCTCGCCGTACCCGAAGCGCACGACGGCCGGGGCGATCAGCAGGGCCACGAGGTTCATCACCTTCAGGAGCGGGTTGATCGCCGGTCCGGCGGTGTCCTTGAAGGGGTCGCCGACGGTGTCGCCGATCACCGTCGCCTCGTGCGCCGGACTGCCCTTGCCGCCGTGGTTGCCGTCCTCGACCAGCTTCTTCGCGTTGTCCCAGGCGCCTCCCGAGTTGGCCAGGAAGACCGCCATCAGCGCGCCGGTGCCGATCGCCCCGGCGAGGTACGCGCCGAGCGGGCCGACGCCGAGCGCGAACCCGACCGCCACCGGTGCGGTGACGGCGAGCAGTCCGGGCGTGGCGAGTTCGCGCAGCGCGTCCTTGGTGCAGATGTCGACGACCCGCCCGTACTCGGGGAGTTCGGTGCCGTTCATGATCCCCGGGTGCTCGCGGAACTGCCTCCGCACCTCGTGGACCACCGAACCGGCCGAGCGGGAGACGGCGTTGACGGCCAGTCCGGAGAAGAGGAAGACGACCGCGGCGCCGAGGATCAGCCCGACGAGGTTGTTGGGCTGGGAGATGTCCATGGAGAGGGTGAGTTCGCCGGCCTTCGCGCCGGCCTCGGCGACCGAGGTGGCGATGGCGTCCCGGTACGAGCCGAAGAGCGCGGCCGCGGCGAGGACGGCCGTCGCGATCGCGATGCCCTTGGTGATCGCCTTGGTGGTGTTGCCGACCGCGTCCAGCTCGGTGAGGACCTGCGCGCCCGCGCCCCGCACGTCCCCGGACATCTCGGCGATGCCCTGCGCGTTGTCCGCGACCGGCCCGAAGGTGTCCATGGCGACGATCACGCCGACGGTGGTGAGCAGCCCGGTGCCGGCGAGCGCGACCGCGAAGAGCGCCAGCATCACGGAGGCCCCGCCGAGCAGGAACGCGCCGTAGACGGCGAGGGCGATGAGCAGCGCCGCGTACGCGGCGGACTCCAGGCCGATGGCGACGCCGGCGAGGACGACGGTGGCCGGGCCGGTGAGCGCGGAGCGGCCGATGTCCTGGACGGGGCGCCGGCCGGTCTCGGTGAAGTAGCCGGTGAGCCGCTGGATGAGCGCGGCGAGCACGATCCCGAGGGCGACGGCGACGAGGGCGAGGACCCGCGGGTCGCCGTCGTGCCCGGTCAGCCCCGGTTCGGTGACGCCGGCCAGTTCGGCGTAGGACGACGGCAGGTAGACGAAGGCGGCGACGGCGACGAGGACGAGGGAGACGGCGGCGGAGACGAAGAAGCCGCGGTCGACGGCGCGCATCCCGCCGCGGTCGGAGCGCCGGGGCGCGACGGCGAGGATGCCGACGACGGCGGTGAGGACGCCGATCGCGGGCACGATCAGCGGGAAGACCAGGCCGTGGTCGCCGAAGGCGGCCTTGCCGAGGATGAGGGCGGCGACCAGGGTGACGGCGTACGACTCGAAGAGGTCGGCGGCCATGCCCGCGCAGTCGCCGACGTTGTCGCCCACGTTGTCGGCGATGGTGGCGGCGTTGCGCGGGTCGTCCTCGGGGATGCCCTGCTCGACCTTGCCGACGAGGTCGGCGCCGACGTCGGCGGCCTTGGTGAAGATGCCGCCGCCGACCCGCATGAACATGGCGATGAGGGCGGCGCCGAGCCCGAAGCCCTCCAGGACCTTGGGCGCGTCGGCGGCGTAGACGAGGACGACGCAGGCGGCGCCGAGCAGCCCGAGGCCGACCGTGGACATGCCGACGACCCCGCCGGTGCGGAAGGCGATCCGCATCGCCCGGCGGGCGGCCTCGGCCGGGTCCCGGCCGGGCTCGCCGGGACCCGGGGAGGCCTCCCGGGCGGCGGCGGCGACCCGGACGTTGGCCCGGACCGCGAGGCGCATCCCGACGTACCCGGTGACCGCCGAGAACAACGCCCCGACCAGGAAGAACAGCGAGCGTCCGGCCCGCTGCGACCAGGAGTCTGCGGGCAGTGCCATGAGCAGGAGGAAGACGACGACGGCGAAGAGGCCGATGGTGCGCAGCTGGCGGGCGAGGTAGGCGTTGGCGCCCTCCTGCACGGCGGCGGCGATCCGCCGCATCGCCGGGGTGCCCTCGTCGGCCCTGAGCACCTGCCGGCCGAAGAGCCGGGCGGTGACCAGTGCGGCGAGGGCGATCCCGGCGACGACGAAGACGATCGTCCGGTTCCCGCTGGTGAGCACCGCCGCGGCGAGGGCGGCGGGGGCCTGGGCCAATTCCGGTTCCGGGTGCATGGGCACGGATCATAGGCAGCCGAAGCGGGACAAAACGGCTTCCGCAGGCGGCACCCCGGCGGAATCCATCGATTGCCCCGGGGGCCCGCGGGAAAAGGCGGTACGGGAAGAGGCCCTGCCGCGGGGCAGGGCCTCTTCCCGTACGTGTCCGTCGTGGGGCGCGGGGTCAGGACAGGACGTCCGCGTCCGTCTCCGCGGGCGTGGTGGGCCAGCTCATCCGGATGGTGCCGCCGTCCTCGCCGACGGTCACCTCGACGTCGTCGACGAGCCCGCGGATCACCGCGAGGCCCATCTCGTCCTCGCCGTCGGCGTCGTCGGGCTCCCCGGCCGGGGCCTCGGCGCGCGCGCCGGGGACACCGGCCGCCGCGGCCGCGGTGGGCACCTCGTCACCGACCTCGATGGAGAACGTCTTCTCCTCCTCGGTCAGCGCGACCCTGATGGGCGTGGTGACGCCGTTGCCGCGGTGCAGCCCGACCGCGCGGGAACACGCCTCGCCGACGGCGAGGCGCACCTCGTCGAGGACCGCCTCGTCCACCCCGGCCCGACGGGCGACGGCGGCCGCCACCAGGCGGGCCGTCCGCACGTGCTCGGGCTGGGCGCTGAAGCGGAGTTCAACGGTGGCCATGGGATCCCCCCGGTCAGTCGACCGCGTTGACGGCCTCGTCGACCGAGGTGTGGATCGGGAAGACCTTGGTGAGGCCCGTGATCCGGAAGATCTTGAGGATGCGCTCCTGGTTGCAGACCAGGCGCAGCGAGCCCTCGTGCGCGCGCACGCGCTTCAGCCCACCGACGAGCACGCCGAGTCCGGTGGAGTCGAGGAAGTCCACTCCCTCCATGTCGACGACCAGGTGGTAACTGCCGTCGTTCACCAACTCGACCAACTGCTCGCGCAGCTTGGGCGCGGTATAAACATCAATCTCGCCACCGACCTCGACGACCGTACGGTCGCCGCCAGCTCCGGGCACAGTGCGAGTCGACAGGGACAGGTCCACGGATCCTCCAGCACCTTGCTATCGGGCGTTCGCCCCCTCGGATCTCCCGGGCGGAGTCGGAGAACGAATCGCCAGCCGCGATGGCATTCAATCACTTACCAGCAGCCATGCACGACGCCTTGGGAGCATTGTCCGTCACGCCGGTGACACACTCGGTGCCGATGGCCAAGAATCACCGCACCGCTCGACCCGCCGGGGACACGGGCAGCCGCCCCTCCCCGCACCGGATCCTCGAACGGCTCACCTCGGGCGAGAGCCGCGCCGCGCGCATCACTCATATGGAGCACATGCCCGCCCGCACGGGGCGGCATGCCGTCTGGCCGGACCGGATCCGTTCCGAGGTGATCGCCGCGATCCAGGAGGCCGGGATCGACCACCCCTGGGCCCATCAGGCCGAGGCCGCCGAGCACGCCCTCGACGGCGAGTCCGTGGTGATCGCCACGGGCACCGCCTCGGGCAAGTCGCTCGCCTACCTCGCCCCCGTGCTCTCCGCCCTCCTCGACGGCGCGGAGGCCGCGAACGGGCGCGGGGCGACCGCCCTCTACCTCTCCCCCACCAAGGCCCTCGCCGCCGACCAGCGCCGCGCCGTCCGGGAGCTCGCCGCCCCGCTCGGCAACCGCGTCCGGCCCGCCGTCTACGACGGCGACACCCCGGTCGAGGAGCGGGAGTGGGTCCGCCAGTACGCGAACTACGTCCTCACCAACCCCGACATGCTGCACCGGGGCATCCTCCCCGCCCACCCCCGCTGGTCCTCCTTCCTGCGCTCGCTGCGCTACGTCGTCATCGACGAGTGCCACACCTACCGGGGCGTCTTCGGCTCCCACGTCGCCCAGGTCCTGCGCCGGCTGCGCCGGGTCTGCGCCCGGTACGGCTCCGATCCGGTCTTCCTCCTCGCCTCCGCCACCTCCGCCGACCCGGCCCGCGCCGCCGGCCGCCTCACCGGCCTGCCCGTCACCGAGGTCTCCGACGACGCCTCCCCGCGCGGCGAGCTGGTCTTCGCCCTGTGGGAGCCGCCCCTCACCGAACTCCAGGGCGAACGCGGCGCGCCGGTCCGCCGCACCGCCACCGCCGAGACCGCCGACCTCCTCACCGACCTCACCCGGCAGGGCGCCCGCACGGTCGCCTTCGTCCGCTCCCGGCGCGGCGCCGAGCTGATCTCGGTGATCGCCCAGGAGCGCCTCGCCGAGACCGACCGGGCCCTCGCCCGGCGGGTCGCCGCCTACCGGGGCGGCTATCTGCCCGAGGAGCGGCGCGCCCTGGAGCGGGCCCTGCACTCCGGGGAGCTCCTCGGTCTCGCCGCCACCACCGCCCTGGAACTGGGCGTGGACGTCTCCGGCCTCGACGCCGTCCTCATCGCCGGCTACCCCGGCACCCGGGCCTCGCTGTGGCAGCAGGCCGGCCGGGCGGGCCGCTCCGGCGAGGGCGCCCTCGCCGTCCTGATCGCCCGCGACGACCCGCTGGACACCTTCCTCGTCCACCACCCCGAGGCGATCTTCGACCAGCCGGTCGAGTCGACCGTCCTGGACCCCGACAACCCCTACGTCCTCGCCCCCCATCTGTGCGCCGCCGCGTCCGAACTCCCGCTCACCGAGACCGACCTCGCCCTCTTCGGCCCCGCCGCCCCCGGTCTGATGCCCCAGCTGGAGGCGGCCGGGCTGCTGCGCCGCCGCACCGGCGGCTGGTACTGGACCCGCCGTGAGCGGGCCGCCGACCTCGCCGACATCCGGGGCGGCGGCGGCAGCCCGGTGCGGATCGTGGAGGAGGGAACCGGCCGGCTCCTCGGCACGGTCGACGAGGCCGCCTCCCACACCGCCGTCCACGAGGGCGCCGTCCACCTCCACCAGGGCCGCACCTACCTGGTGCGGAAGCTGGACCTGGAGGACTCCGTCGCCCTCGTCGAGGAGGCCGTGCCGCCGTACTCGACCACCGCCCGCGACACCACCTCCATCCGCGTCCTGGAGACCGACACCGAGGTCCCCTGGGGTGCGGGCCGCCTCTGCTACGGCTCCGTCGAAGTCACCAACCAGGTCGTCTCCTTCCTCCGCCGCCGGCTGATCACCGGCGAGGTGCTCGGCGAGACCAAGCTCGACCTGCCGCCCCGCACCCTGCGCACCCGGGCCGTGTGGTGGACGGTCACCGAGGACCAGCTCGACGCGGCCCGGATCGACCCGGAGATCCTCGGCGGCGCCCTGCACGCCGCCGAGCACGCCTCGATCGGCATGCTGCCGCTTTTCGCCACCTGCGACCGCTGGGACATCGGCGGCGTCTCCGTCCCGCTCCACCCGGACACCCTGCTGCCGACCGTCTTCGTGTACGACGGGCACCCGGGCGGCGCCGGATTCGCCGAGCGGGCCTTCCACACCGCCCGGGCCTGGCTCACCGCCACCCGGGAGGCGATCGCCTCCTGCGAGTGCGAGGCGGGCTGCCCCTCCTGCATCCAGTCCCCCAAGTGCGGCAACGGCAACGACCCCCTCCACAAACGCGGCGCCGTCCGCCTCCTCACGGAACTGCTCCGCGAGGCTCCGCAGGACCCCGCCCCGGAGCCCGGGACGGAGCCAGGCCCGGAGCCAGGTTCGGTGGAGGGGGCAGGGGGCCGGGTCCCGCCCGGGCCCTGACCGTCGGGGACCACGCCCCGCGGACCACCCGCGCCGTCACCTCCGCCTCGACGCCCGCCACCCGGCAGCGGACCAGCTCCGCGCCCTGCGCGGCGGCCACCCGGCCGGCCGCCGCGCACGCCTCGGCCTCGCCCCACAGGGCCCGGTCGGCGGCGGCGAGCGCCGCGAGGTCGGCGGCGCCCCCGGCCCGGTGCCGGGCGACCACCGCCTGCCCGAGCGCCAGCACCGCCCCGAAGACCACGCACAGGGCGCAGGCCGCGAAGGCCGTCCACACGCTCGCGGCGCCCCGGTCCCCGCGTCCGCGCCTCACAGCGGCCCGCCTTCCCCGACCGCGTCCTCGGCGAGGGCCGCGGCCCCGGCCCGCAGGGACACGCCGAGGCCGCCGGGGCCGGGCGCGGCGGACTCCACCGTCACCCGCCACAGGTCGCCCTCGCGCGCCACCGCCACCCTGGCCCCCTCGGGAGCCGCCGCCCGGGCGGCGGCCGCCACGGCCGCCGCGGGCTCCGACCTGGCCGCCGCCCTCGCCCCGGCCCTGGCCGCGTCCACGCACCGGATCTGCGCGGCGGACGCCGCCAGCGCCCAGAGCAGGGCCATCGCGAAGAGCGCCAGCACCGGCAGCACGACCGCCGCCTCCACGGTCACGAAGCCCCGGTCCCGCTCAGAACGGCGCATCGAGGGCCTTCGTGACCATCGCCTGCAGGGCGCCCGAGACGCTCCCGCTCGTCATGACCCCGTAGAACAGGGCCGCCACCCCCGCCGCCGTCAGCAGTCCCAGGGCGTACTCGACGGTGCTCATGCCGGTGTCGGCCTTGAGGGCCGCCCGCCGGGTCGCCCAGAACCTCCGCAGCGCCTTCCGCGCCCACCCGTACGTCGTTCCCATCTTCCTCTTCCTTCCGTTCGGTCACTTCGTGTCGTGTCGTGTTGTGTCGTCGTCGTTCAGGGGCCGAGCAGGCCCCGTGCCAGGCCGATCACCACGGGGGCCACCCCGACCGCGAGGAACGCGGGCAGGAAGCACAGCCCCACGGGGGCGCTGATCAGCACCTGGGCCCGGCGGGCCCGGGCAGTGGCGGCGCGGGCGGCGGCCGCCCGCAGCACGGCCGCGTGCCGGGCCACCGCGTCCGCGGCCGGCGCTCCGGAGGCGCCGGCCCGTTCCAGGCAGCGCGCGAGCCCCTCGGCGCCCGGTATCGCGCCGAACCCGGCCCACACCCGGGCCGGTTCGCCGCCGAGCCGCAGCTCCGCGGCGGTCCGCAGCAGCCGCTCCCCGAGCGGGCCTCCCATGGACCGCCCGACGGCTTCCGCCGCCTCGCCCGGCCCGGCCCCGGCCGAGGCGCAGGCCGCCAACAGATCTGCCGCCAGGGGGAGTTGCCGTACCGCTTCCCGCTCCTCGGCCGCCTCCCGGGAGGCGGCGGCCCGCCGCAGCCGCCACCGGGCGCCGAACACCCCGCCCACGCCCGCCGGCAGCACCGCCACCACCCCGAAGAGCGCCCCGGCGCAGAGGATCGCCCCGACGACCGCGGCAGACACCGGCACCGGCACCTTCCGAAGCCCGGCCACCCGTCGCGCCCACCGCCGCTCGCGGCTCCCGGCGGGCCTCCCGGCCGGCTTCCTCCTCGGGCCACCGCCGGGAAGCCCGCCGTCCGCGACCGCCAGCAGCCCGCCGAGCCGGCGCCGGGCGCCCCGCCCGCGGCGCTTGCGCGCCAGACCGAGCCAGGCCCTGCCCAGCAGCCAGCAGCCCAGGAGCAACAGCGGCCCCGACCGCGTCAGTTCACTCCGCACCGCCGCCTCCCCGCACGATCCGCGCGGCCCACCACAGCCCGGCCGCCTCCAGCGCGCCCCCGAGGAGGAGGCAGGCCCCTCCGGCGGGGGTGTGGAGCATGACCCGCAGCGGCTCGGCTCCCAGGGCCGCGCCCATGCCGATCCCCGCCACCGGGAGGGCGGCGAGCACGGCCACCGTGGCCCAGGCACCGGCCAGTTCGGCCCGCAGTCCCTCGCGCCGCCCGTGCTGCTCGCGCAGGGCCGCCTCCAGCCGGTCGAGACCGGCGGCCAGGCCCGCACCGCTGTCGACGGCCACCTGCCAGCAGGCCGCCAGCCCCGCGAGCCCCTCGGCGCCCTCCCGGCGGGCCGCCCTCCGCAGCGCCTCCGGCACGTCACCGCCGAAGCCGACCGCGGCGAGCACCCGGGCCTCCTCCGGGCCGAGGGCGCCGGTGCGGCGGGCGGCGTAGGCGAGGGCGTGACCGGGCTGGGCGCCCGCCCTCAGCTCGCCGCCCGCGGTCTCGCACAGCTCCACCACCCGTCCGGCGAGCGCCTCGCGCTCCTTGCGCCGGGCCGCCGCCCGCAGCCGCCGCCGTGCGAGCGGGACGGCCAGGGCGCCGGCGACCAGCGGCAGCGGCGACTCCCCCAGCAGCGCGATCAGCCCCGCGGCGGGCAGGCACAGCCACTCGGGCCGCGCCCGGAGCGCCGCCCACCGGCGGGCCAGGGCCTCCCGGCGTCCGGCACCGCCGCGCCCGGTTCCGTCCCCGGGAAGCAGGGCCCGCGCCCGCCGGACGGCCCGGCGGTGCACGGCCGTCCGCCACCCGGCGAGCAGGACGCCCGGCAGGAGCCAGAGCCCGGCGTACGAAGCGGCCGTCACGGGGCACCTCCGACGAGCGAGCGCAGCCGGGGCCAGCCCCGCTCCCGCTCGAAGCCGGCCGGCTCCCAGCGGAGGGCGGGCACCGTGCGCACCAGGCCCTCCCGGTCCCGCTCCAGGACGTGGACCTCGGCGATCCGGCGCCGCCCGTCGGGGTCGCGTACCAGGTGCAGCACGGCGGACAGGCCGGCGCCCAACTGGCTGTGCAGGGCGGCCCGGTCGAGCCCCGCGGCGGTGCCGAGCGCTTCGAGCCGGGCGGGGACGTCGGAGGCCGTGTTGGCGTGCAGCGTGCCCGAGCCGCCTTCGTGTCCCGTGTTCAGGGCCGCGAGCAGGTCGACGGCCTCGCCGCCCCGGACCTCGCCGACCACCAGCCGGTCGGGCCGCATCCGCAGGGCCTGGCGTACCAGGTCCCTGAGGGTGACGACTCCGGCTCCCTCCTGGTTCGGCGGCCGGGCCTCCAGGCGCACCACGTGGGGGTGGTCGGGGCGCAGCTCGGCCGAGTCCTCGGCGAGGACGATCCGCTCCCGCTCGCCGACCAGACCGAGCAGGGCCGCGAGGAGCGTCGTCTTGCCGGTGCCGGTGCCCCCGCTGACCAGGTACGACACCCGGGCCTCGATCAGCGCGCGCAGGACCCGGTCGCCACCGGGCGGCACCGTCCCGGCGGCGGTCAGCTCCTCCAGGGTGAAGGCCCGGGGGCGCACCACCCGCAGCGAGAGGCAGGTGGAGCCGACGGCGACCGGCGGGAGGACCGCGTGCATGCGGGTGCCGTCGGGCAGCCGGGCGTCCACCCACGGCCGGGCGTCGTCGAGGCGGCGCCCGGCCACCGTCGCGAGCCGCTGGGCGAGCCTGCGCACGGCTGCGGCGTCGGCGAAGACGACGGGGGCCCGCTCCAGGCCGGAGCCCCGGTCGACCCACACCCGGTCGGGCGCGGAGACGAGCACGTCGGTGACGTCGGGGTCGGCCAGCAGGGCCTCCAGCGGTCCCGCGCCGGTCAGTTCGCGGCGCAGCTCCTCGGCGGCGCCCAAAACCTCGGCGTCCCCGAGGAGGCGGCCCTGGGCCCGCAGGGCGGCCGCCACACGGGCCGGGGTCGGCTCGGCGCCGCTCGCCGCGAGCCGCTGCCGCACGGCGTCGAGGAGTCCCGCTCCGCCCGCCCGGACGGCCGGAGCACCGCCGGAGGAGGCCGCCCCGGTCTCCACCGCGCCCGCCCCGGTCTCCACCGCGCCCGCCGCGGTCATGCCGCACCCCCGGCGGGCAGCGCGCGCTCCCAGAAGGCGGCGCAGAAACGGCCCAGTGGTCCCCGGGGGTCGGCGCCGGGCGGACTGCCGGTGTCCTGGTCGGTCAGGATGCCGGGGTCGTAGGGGAGTTCGCCGGCCAGTGGCAGCCGCAGGGCGTCGGCGACCCAGCGCTCGTCGAGCCCCGCCGCGTACGGCCCCCGGACCACGGCCCGCAGGTCGCGGACGACCATGGAGAGGGTGCCGGCGATCCGATGGGCCGCGGCGACCGCCCGCAGTTCGCCGGGGACGACGAGGAGCCCGAGGTCGAGCTGGGCCAGGGCCTCGGCTCCGGCCTCGTCGACGGCGCGCGGCAGGTCGACCACGACCACCCCGCCCCCGCGGCGCGCGGCGGCGAGCACGGACCGGACCGCGTCGGGCGGCACGGCACCGGTGGGCTCCCGGCCCCAGCTGAGCACCCGCACGCCCCGGGCGGCGGGCAGCGACTCCTCCAGGGCGCCGCCGGCCAGCCGCCCCTTGGAGGCGGCGAAGTCCCCCCAGCGCCTGCCCCGCTCCCGCTCGGCGCCGAGCAGCACGTCGAGGCCCCCGCCGAGCGGGTCGCCGTCGACGAGCAGGGTCCGCCTGCCGGTGCGGGCGGCGGCGAGCGCGAGCCCGCAGGCCAGGGTGGAGGCGCCGGAGCCGCCCCGGCCGCCGATGACGCCGACGGTCAGCGCCGTGCGGCCGACGCCCTCGGCGGCGTCGGCGATCCGCTCGACGAGCAGGGACTCGGCGCCCGGGAGCCGGAGCACGCTGTCGGCGCCGATCTCGACGGCGAGCCGCCACGCCTCCGGGTCGTCCTGGGCGCGCCCGACCAGGACGACCCCGGGCCGGCGCACGGAGCCCCGGCAGCGGGCCGCCGCGTCCTCCCCGACCAGGACGAGCGGGGGGTCGCTCCAGCTCGCCCGCCGCTCGGGCACCCGGTGGTGCACCTCGGGCTCGACGCCGGCCGCGGCGCAGAGCCTCAGCAGGTCGTCGAGGAGGGCGACGTCCTCGGTGACGATCAGCGGGCCGGCTCCGCGGGTCCCCCGTCCGCCCCGCGCCGCGTCCTCGTGGTCCGTTCCTCCCGTGCGGGAAGTCATCGGTTCCTGCATCGCGCACACCCCTCTCGTGATTCCTGCGAGCCGCGAACTTCGCGACGGGAATCACCGTGAGGCCGTACGGGAAATCGTGCGGACTCCACCGAAAAACTGTGGACAATCCACTGCCTGTGAATAACTCGGCCACCCTCGCGGGGGCTGCCCGGAACGCAGTCCGGCGGCTACTCTGGGTGACGAATCGAAAGGTCGCCGCGTCCGGCACGTCCGTGCGGACGAGGGCACGAGAGAAGGGAGGGAGCGAGGGATCGGCGCCCGAAAACGGCTCCGGACATGCGACGACCCCCGCCGGGGGGGAGAGCGGGGGTCGTCTCTCCGGCCGACTCGGGGGGGGGAGGAGCCGGACCGGGTTAGCACGGTCGCGAACGATCCGTGACTTCCATGGTGTACCCGAGAGCCTTCTCAGGCAAACCCACGCGCCCCAGCGTACGCCGAATGGCGGGCACCTATGCTCAGCGTTGTGGAAAACCACTCCTTGCCGCGCACAGCCGCCTTCTTTGACCTGGACAAGACGGTCATTGCGAAGTCCTCGACGCTGACCTTCAGCAAGTCCTTCTACCGGGGCGGACTCATCAGCCGCCGCGCCGCCCTGCGGACGGCCTACATCCAGTTCGTGTTCCTCGTCGGCGGGGCCGATCACGACCAGATGGAGCGGATGCGCGAATATCTTTCCGCGCTCTGCAAAGGCTGGAACGTGGCCCAGGTCAAGGAACTCGTCGCCGAGACCCTGCACGACCTGATCGACCCGATCATCTACGACGAGGCCGCCTCCCTCATCGAGGAGCACCACGCCGCCGGCCGCGACGTCGTGATCGTGTCCACCTCCGGCGCCGAGGTGGTCGAGCCGATCGGGGAGATGCTCGGGGCCGACCGCGTCGTCGCCACCCGGATGGTGGTCGGCGAGGACGGGTGCTTCACCGGGGAGGTGGAGTACTACGCCTACGGCCCGACGAAGGCCGAGGCGGTCCGCGAGCTGGCGAAGTCGGAGGGGTACGACCTCTCCCGCTGCTACGCCTACAGCGACTCGGCGACCGACATCCCCATGCTGGAGGCCGTCGGGCACCCGTACGCGGTCAACCCGGACCGGACGCTGCGCCGCGAGGCGGTCGCCCGGGAGTGGCCGGTGCTGGTCTTCAACCGGCCGGTGCGGCTGAAGCAGCGGCTGCCGGCGCTCCGGATGCCGCCCCGCCCGGCGCTCATGGCCGCGGCGGCCGTGGGCGCGGCGGCGGCCACCGCGGGGCTCGTCTGGTACGCCACCCGCCGGCGTCACAGGGCCGCCGCGGCGGTCCTCGCCGGGCCCTGACCGCTTGTCCCGGTTTCAGACGATCCGGAAACAGCGCAAAGAAGCGGAGTCACCACTTTCGCTTACCGGCGGACAGGAGTAGAAAGGAATCAGGCCCGCGAGACCTGGGACATCCGAGAGGATCACCTGTTGAGCATCAAGGCCCCACGGACCTGACGCACAAAAACCTGGCACCCACGCGACGTCGACCCGTCGATTACGGGCCAGCCGCACCAGGCGAAGGGCAAAGCACCCCGCCTGATGGGCACATATCGAGGACGCTTGGTAACTGGGTGGACGTGCCAGCGGCGGTACTGATCATCGGTACCGCCGCAACCCATGTCCGGGGTTCTTCAGGCGGCGCCGCGCTGGAGCGCCTCGCAGACTGCCGTCGACTCCCGCACCCCGAGTTCCACCGATCGCCCGCAGTGCGCGATCCAGCCGCCGACGCCCTCGGGGGTGCCGGTGAGGTACCCCTCGAAGGCGGCCGCGTAGGCGGCCCGGCCCTGCTCCGCGTGGCCGACCTCGGCGGGGCAGATGCCCTTCGGGTCGAGGCCGCTCCCCTCCAGGACGATCCGCTCCGCGGCCCGGGCGACCAGGCCGTTGTGCGAGGTGAAGGGGCGCAGGGCGAGCAGTTCGGCGTGGACCACCGCGGAGACGACCAGGGCGGGGGCCCCGCTTCCCGCGACGACGAGTTCCGCGAGGCCGTCGAGCCGGGCGGCGACCTCGTCGGGACTCGGCAGCGGGGCCTCGATCAGCGGCTCGGTCACGGCCTCGCCGATCTGGCGCGGGCGGCCCGTCGCGTCCGCCTGCTCGCCCGCGGCGACCAGGTGCAGCCGGGCCAGCACCCGGAGCGGCGACTGGCGCCAGATGGAGAGCAGCTGGCCCGCCTCGGCGCTCAGGCGGAGGGCGGCGCCGACGGTGCGGGCCTCGGGATCGGCGCTGAAGTCGGTCCGGCGGCGGACCTCCTCCAGGGCCCAGTCCGCGCCGGCCAGCGCGGCCGAGCCGCGGGCGCCGCGGAGCGCAGCCTCGGAGGCGATCTCGTTGCTGCGGCGACGCATCACGCGGTGGCCGTAGACCCGGTCGACGGCCTTGCGTACGGAGTCCACCGCGTCGGCGACGCCCGGCAGGGAGCCGAGGGCGGCCAAGGGGTCAGAGGCGTGCGTACTCATAGGTAAGGAGGCTACGCGTCCCCGGCGCCCGCCCCACGAAGGAGTGGTCTTCTTCATAGACCTTGACCACCAAGCGCGTTCATGCCACTACGCTAGGTGAACATGAAGATCGCTTTCGTCGGGAAGGGCGGCAGCGGCAAGACGACGCTGTCCTCGCTCTTCGTCCGCCACCTCGCCGCCACGGAGTCGCCGGTCGTCGCCGTCGACGCGGACATCAACCAGCACCTGGGGGCCGCGCTCGGCCTCACCGAGGCGGAGGCCGCAGCCCTGCCCGCGATGGGCGCGCACCTGCCGCTCATCAAGGAGTACCTGCGGGGCAGCAACCCGCGGATCGCCTCGGCCGAGACGATGATCAAGACGACTCCCCCGGGAGAGGGTTCGCGGCTGCTGCGGGTCCGCGAGGACAACCCGGTGTACGAGGCGTGCGCCCGGCCGGTCCGGCTCGACCCCGGCGAGGTGCGGCTGATGGCGACCGGGCCGTTCACCGAGGCGGACCTCGGCGTGGCCTGCTACCACTCGAAGGTCGGCGCGGTGGAGCTGTGCCTGAACCACCTGGTGGACGGGGCAGGCGAGTACGTGGTCGTCGACATGACGGCCGGCTCGGACTCCTTCGCCTCGGGCATGTTCACCCGCTTCGACATGACCTTCCTGGTCGCCGAGCCGACCCGCAAGGGCGTGTCGGTGTACCGCCAGTACAAGGAGTACGCGCGGGACTTCGGCGTCGCGCTGAAGGTCGTGGGCAACAAGGTGCAGGGACCGGACGACCTGGACTTCCTGCGCCAGGAGGTCGGCGAGGACCTGCTGGTCACCGTCGGCCACTCGGACTGGGTCCGCGCGATGGAGAAGGGCCGCCCGCCGCGCTTCGAGCAGCTGGAGCCCGAGAACCACCGCGCGCTGCGGACCCTGCGGGAGGCGGCGGACGACTCGTACGCCCGCCGCGACCGGCACCGCTACACGAGCCAGATGGTCCACTTCCACCTCCGCAACGCGGAGAGCTGGGGGAACGCGAAGACCGGGGCCGACCTGGCGGCGCAGGTCGACCCCGACTTCGTCCTCGGCGAACCGGCCGCGGCAGCGGCCCGCTGACGGCCGGCGGCCGGCGGCCGTCACGGAACGGCCCGCCGGGGGCCGCTAGCCGCGAACGGGCTGCTTCGCGGGAGCGGCGGGAGCGGCGGCGGGCGCCGGGGGCTGGGCCGCGAGGAAGGCGGACCAGCCGCCGGCGGGGGCTTCGCCCACCCCCAGGGTGCGCATCTTGGCGATGACGGCGGGGTCCTGGGCGTCGAGCCAGTCCGCGAGCTGGCGGAAGGAGACGCACTTGACGTCCTTCTGGACGCAGACGGTGGCGATGGTCTCCTCGATGGCGCGCATGTAGGTGCCGCCGTTCCAGGACTCGAAGTGGTTGCCGATCACGACCGGCGCCCGGTTGCCCCGGTAGGAGCGCTCGAAGGCCTGGACGAGGCCGTCGCGCATCTGGTCGCCCCAGTAGCGGTGCATGCCGGGGTCGCCCTGGGTCGTGCCGGGCGACTGGTTGACCATGAAGTTGTAGTCCATGGACAGTGTCTGGAAGGCGCGGCCGGGCACCGGTACCAGGTGCATGGAGAGGTCCCAGAGGCCCTGGTCCTTCTTCGGCCAGATCTGGTCGTTGACGCCGCTGGTGTCGTAGCGGAAGCCCAGCTCGGCGGCCGCCTTCACGAAGTTGGCGCGCCCCTCCAGGCAGGGCGTGCGGGCGCCGACGAGCTCCTTGTCGTAGTCGAAGGGGAGCGGCTGCTCGGCGCGCAGCCCGGCGTTGCTCTTCCAGTTCTTGACGAAGGACTTGGCCTGCCGGATCTCGCTCTTCCACTCCTCCACGGACCAGGTGCCCACGCCGCCGTCGGCGCCGCAGAAGTGCCCGTTGAAGTGGGTGCCGATCTCGTTGCCCTCCAGCCACGCGCCGCGCAGTTCGCGGACGGTGTCGCGGATGCCCTCGGTGTCGTTGAAGCCGATGTCGGAGCGGCCGGCGGAGTGCTGGGGCGGGTCGTACATCGCCCGCTTCTCCTCCGGCAGGAGGTACACGCCGCTGAGGAAGTACGTCATGGTCGCGCCGTACTTCTTGCCGACGTTCCGGAAGTGCGAGAAGAGCTTCTGGCTGTCCTCGCCGGCGCCGTCCCAGGAGAAGACCACGAACTGCGGCGGGGCCTCGCCGGGCTTCAGCTTCTTCCAGACCGGCTGGTGCGGCTGGGCGCCGGTGTAGGCGGTGGAGCCGTCACCGATCAGCCGGACGGCACTCTCCGGCGCGGCGGCCGGGGCCTTCTTCGCCCCCGTCCCCGCGCCGGGGGCGCCCTCGGTCCCCGGGCCGGAGGGGCCCGGCTGCGAGCAGCCGGCCAGGCCGCCCACCAGGGCGACGGTGAGGGCGCCGGCGGCCAGCGCCTTCCTCCGGAACGTACTTCCTCGCACGGCGGCTGACATCCGCCCACCTCTCCTCTGGCGACTACGGCTACGAGCGGCGTCAACGTCGCACCCGGCCCGCCGGAGTGATGAAACGACAAGCGGCAATACGCGGCCCATTCACCGGAACCGGTGAACCATTGCCCTGTTTGCCCCGAAAATAATGCCGGAGACTTTACTCTCCATTACGATTCGTTTACTCAGAGTTGAGGTACCCGTTCGGCCCCGAAGGAGACCGGATGACCCTCTGCACCCCCGCCCGCACGCCCAACCGACCCCGTGTCCAGCGGCCCCACAGCCCGCCCGGAGGCGCCCGTCGCCTCCGCCCCGCCGGCGTGGACGTCTCCGCGTCGATCGCCGTCTTCCTGATCGCGCTGCCGCTCTCCCTCGGCATCGCCCTCGCCACCGGAGCCCCGCTCCAGGCCGGCCTGGTCGCCGCCGCCGTCGGCGGTCTGGTCGCCGGCCGCCTCGGCGGTTCCCCGCTCCAGGTGAGCGGACCCGCCGCCGGCCTCACCGTCGTCACCGCCGAGCTGATCCAGCGGTACGGCTGGCGCACCACCTGCGCCATCACGGTCCTCGCCGGCCTCGCCCAACTCGCCCTGGCCGCCCTGCGGGTGGCCCGCTCGGCGCTCATGGTCTCGCCCGCCATCGTGCACGGCATGGTGGCAGGCATCGGCGTCACCATCGCGCTGGCCCAGCTCCACATCGTCCTCGGCGGCACCCCGCAGAGCTCCGCGGTGGCCAACGTCCTGGGCCTGCCGGCCCGGTTGGCGGACGCCAGACCCGCCGCGCTCGCCATCAGCGGGCTGACCATCGCCGTCCTGCTCGGCTGGCCCCGCCTCCCGGGCCGCGTCGGCGGGCTCCTGCGGAAGGCCCCCGCCGCCCTGGTCGGCGTCGGCGGCGCGACCCTGCTCGCGCTGGCCGCCGGACTCGCCGTGCCCCGCGTCGACCTGCCGTCCTGGAGCAGCCACGCGCTCCCCGGACTCCCCGAGGGGCCGGTCCTCGGCATCGCCGCCGGGGTACTGACGATCACGCTGGTCACCAGCGTGCAGTCGCTGCTCTCGGCCGTCGCCGTCGACAAGCTCGTCGCCGCCCGCCCGGACCGGGGCAAGGGGGTTCCGCGCGCCGACCTCGACCGCGAGCTGGCCGGCCAGGGCGCGGCCAACATGGTCTCCGGGGCGCTCGGCGGCCTCCCGGTCGCCGGGGTGGCGGTCCGCAGCGTCGCCAACGTCTCGGCGGGCGCGGTCAGCCGCGCCTCCACCATGCTGCACGGCCTGTGGATCGTGCTCGCCGCGCTGCTGCTGGTCCCCGCCATCGACCTGATCCCGCTGGCCGCGCTCGCCGCGCTGGTCATGGTGGTCGGCATCCAGATGGTGAGCATCACCCACATCCGTACGGTGACCCGGCACCGCGAGGCCGCGGTGTACGCGGTGACCGTGACCGGGGTCGTCCTGGTCGGCGTGCTGGAGGGCGTCGCCCTCGGCATCGCGGTCGCGGTCGCGGTCGCCATGTCCCGGCTCGCCCGGACCCGGATCACCCGGGAGGACCGCGACGGGCGCCAGGTGCTGCGCGTACGCGGCCAGTTGACCTTCCTCGCGGTGCCCCGGCTGAGCCGGGCGCTGCACCAGATCCCCGCGGGTTCGGAGGTGACCGTGGAGCTGGACGGCTCGTTCATGGACCATGCCGCGTACGAGACGCTGAACGACTGGACGACCGGCCACCGGGCCCACGGCGGCACGGTGGAGCTGACCGGCCCCACCGGAGGCCGTATCGCCGGGTCGCCCGCCGACCGCGACCCCGGCACCGGCACCGGCACCGGCACCGGCACCGAGTCCGACACG
This sequence comes from Streptomyces sp. NPDC058758, assembly GCF_042746075.1. Taxonomy (NCBI): domain Bacteria; kingdom Bacillati; phylum Actinomycetota; class Actinomycetes; order Kitasatosporales; family Streptomycetaceae; genus Streptomyces; species Streptomyces sp. NPDC058758. The sequence continues at coordinate 47,850 of NZ_JBHYPS010000041.1, forward strand.
AGCGGCGCGAGCGGCGCGCCCGTCGCCTCCCCGCACACCTGCTGCCGTCCCTGGACCCCCTGGCACAACCACCAGTGCGCCGAGCGGCCCGCGCCGCCCGTCGCCCCGGCCGAGGAGCCGCCGGCCCGGACGGGGCACCAGCTCGCCCACGGCATCGGCAAGTTCCAGCGGAACACCGCGCCGCTGGTCCGCGACGAGCTGGCCCGGCTCGCCCGGGAGGGCCAGACCCCCTCGCAGCTCTTCCTCACCTGCGCCGACTCCCGGCTGGTCACCAGCATGATCACGTCCAGCGGTCCCGGCGACCTCTTCACCGTGCGCAACGTCGGCAATCTGGTGCCGCTGCCGGGCGAGGAGAGCGGGGACGACTCGGTGGCGGCCGCCATCGAGTACGCGGTGGACGTGCTGCGGGTGCAGTCGATCACCGTCTGCGGCCACTCCGGCTGCGGCGCCATGCAGGCCCTGCTCGGCGCCGGACCGGACGAGCCCGCGACCCCGCTGCGCCGCTGGCTGCGGCACGGCCGGCCGAGCCTGGAGCGGATGGCGAGCCGCCGCCACGCGTGGGCGCGGATCTCCGGGCGGCTGCCGGCGGACGCGGTCGAGCAGCTGTGCCTCACCAACGTGGTGCAGCAGCTGGAGCACCTGCGGGCGTACGAGTCGGTGGCGCGGCGGCTCGCGGACGGCAGCCTCACCCTCCACGGGATGTACTTCCACGTGGGCGAGGCCCAGGCGTACCTGCTCTCCGGCGACGAGGTGCGCGGCTACGACGACGTCTTCGACAGCGTCCCGCCGGCGACCCTCGCGGCCAAGGCCTCCTGACCGCCGGAGCGGCCCCGGACCGCGCACCGGGGCCGCGCCTCAAGGCCCCCGGCCGTGTGCCCGGGCCGCGCCTCGAGGCCCCGGACCACCCGCTCAGGCCGCGCCTCGAGGCCCCTGGCCGCGCGCCGGCCGGGGTCTCGGCCCGCGCGTCCTGAACCTTTCCCGGCGCGCGTCCGTGAGACTGTGTGGCCCCTCCGTCCCTCCGCTCGGGAGGGAGGGGCCATCCCACCCCCATCACCCACAGGTCTAAACCAATTCCCCGGAGACTCTTGTCACCCGGGGTCTCGGGCTGATGAGGTATGACGCGGGACACATACGCACAGAGGACGCCCTGGGAAAGGGAGATGTCGTGAGCAACGAGAGCCTGGCCAATCTGCTCCGGGAAGAGCGCCGCTTCGCGCCGCCCGCCGAGCTGGCCGCGCACGCCAACGTGACGGCGGAGGCGTACGAGCAGGCCGAGGCGGACCGGCTGGGCTTCTGGGCCGAGCAGGCCAAGCGCCTGACCTGGGCCACCGAGCCGACCGAGACCCTCGACTGGTCGAACCCGCCGTTCGCCAAGTGGTTCGCCGACGGCGAGCTCAACGTGGCGTACAACTGCGTCGACCGGCACGTCGAGGCCGGCCACGGCGACCGCGTCGCCATCCACTTCGAGGGCGAGCCGGGCGACAGCCGCGCGATCACCTACGCCGAACTCAAGGACGAGGTCTCCAAGGCCGCCAACGCCCTGACCGAGCTGGGCGTGGGCAAGGGCGACCGGGTCGCCGTCTACCTGCCGATGATCCCCGAGGCCGCGATCACGATGCTGGCCTGCGCCCGCGTCGGCGCCGCCCACTCGGTCGTCTTCGGCGGCTTCTCCGCCGACGCCGTGGCCTCCCGCATCCAGGACGCCGACGCCAAGGTGGTCGTGACCGCCGACGGCGGCTACCGCCGCGGCAAGCCGTCCGCCCTCAAGCCGGCCATCGACGAGGCCGTCGCCAAGTGCCCGACGGTCGAGCACGTCCTCGTGGTCCGCCGCACGGGCCAGGAGACCGCCTTCACCGAGGGCCGGGACGTCTGGTGGCACGACGTCGTCGAGCGCCAGTCCGTCGAGCACGCCCCCGAGGCGTTCCCGGCCGAGCAGCCGCTCTTCATCCTGTACACCTCGGGCACGACGGGTAAGCCGAAGGGCATCTTGCACACCTCCGGCGGCTACCTCACCCAGGCCGCGTACACCCACCACGCCGTCTTCGACCTCAAGCCGGAGACCGACGTCTACTGGTGCACGGCCGACATCGGCTGGGTGACCGGCCACTCGTACATCGTCTACGGCCCGCTGGCCAACGGCGCCACGCAGGTCATGTACGAGGGCACCCCGGACACCCCGCACCAGGGCCGGGTCTTCGAGATCGTGCAGAAGTACGGCGTCACCATCCTCTACACGGCGCCGACGCTGATCCGCACGTTCATGAAGTGGGGCGACGACATCCCCGCGAAGTTCGACCTGACCAGCCTGCGGGTGCTGGGCTCGGTCGGCGAGCCGATCAACCCCGAGGCGTGGGTCTGGTACCGCAAGCACATCGGCGCCGACCGCTGCCCGATCGTGGACACCTGGTGGCAGACCGAGACGGGCGCGATGATGATCAGCCCGCTGCCCGGCGTCACCGAGACCAAGCCGGGCTCCGCCCAGCGCCCGCTGCCGGGCATCTCCGCCACCGTCGTCGACGACGAGGCGAACGAGGTGCCGAACGGCGGCGGCGGCTACCTGGTGCTCACCGAGCCGTGGCCGTCGATGCTCCGCACCATCTGGGGCGACGACCAGCGCTTCGTCGACACCTACTGGTCCCGCTTCGAGGGCAAGTACTTCGCCGGCGACGGCGCCAAGAAGGACGACGACGGCGACATCTGGCTGCTCGGCCGCGTCGACGACGTCATGCTCGTCTCCGGCCACAACATCTCGACCACCGAGGTCGAGTCGGCGCTCGTCTCCCACCCGGCGGTGGCCGAGGCGGCCGTCGTCGGCGCCGCCGACGAGACCACCGGGCAGGCGATCGTCGCCTTCGTCATCCTGCGCGGCACCGCCAGCCAGGACGAGGCGCTCGTCGCCGAGCTGCGCAACCACGTGGGCGCCACGCTCGGCCCGATCGCCAAGCCCAAGCGGATCCTCCCGGTGGCCGAGCTGCCGAAGACCCGCTCCGGCAAGATCATGCGCCGCCTGCTGCGCGACGTGGCGGAGAACCGCGAGGTGGGCGACGTCACCACGCTGGCCGACTCCTCGGTCATGTCGCTCATCCAGACGCAGCTGCCCGCCGCCGCCAGCGAGGACTGAGCACCGCGACCGGCTCACGGAGAGGCCCGCCCCGACACCCCGGGGCGGGCCTCTCCGCGCTCTCTCCCCGACACCCCGGGGCGGGCCTCTCCGCGCCCCCGCCCCGACGCGACGAAAGGCCCATACCACCCTAAAGTGATCCTCGCCGGACACGCCCCGGGCTCGTTAGGTAAAGTAAGGAACGCGTCAGGAACGCGACAGAAAGACCCAGGTGCGCCGGGAAGTCTGGTCGGCATGTGCTGTGTGCTGCCCACCCGACCGGAGGCTCCCCGTGTCCACCGACCGCACGTTCCTCGGCCGGCTCTCCCTCCCGGAGCGCCGCCACCTCACCGACGCCCTGCGCACCGAGACCGTCGGCGGTGTGCTGCTGCTCCTCGCCGCCGTCGCCGCGCTCGTCTGGGCCAACACCTTCCACGACAGCTACGAGGCCGTCTCCGGCTTCCACATCGGCCCCGCCGCCCTCGGCCTCGACCTCTCGATCGAGCACTGGGCCGCCGACGGCCTCCTCGCGATCTTCTTCTTCGTCGCCGGCATCGAGCTCAAGCGCGAACTGGTCGCCGGCGAACTGCGCGACCCGAAGGCCGCCGCCCTCCCCGTCATCGCGGCGATCTGCGGCATGGCCACCCCGGCCCTGGTCTACGTCCTGGTCAACGCCGTCGGCGGCGGCTCCATGGACGGCTGGGCCGTGCCCACCGCCACCGACATCGCCTTCGCGCTCGCCGTCCTCGCCGTCATCGGCACCTCGCTCCCCTCCGCGCTGCGCGCCTTCCTCCTCACCCTCGCCGTCGTCGACGACCTCTTCGCGATCCTGATCATCGCGGTCTTCTTCACCAGCGACCTGAACTTCGCCGCCCTCGGCGGCGCCTTCGCCGGCCTCGCCCTCTTCTGGTTCCTCCTCCGCAAGGAGGTCCGCGGCTGGTACGTGTACGTCCCGCTGGCCCTGGTCGTCTGGGGCCTCATGTACAACAGCGGCGTCCACGCCACCATCGCCGGCGTCGCCATGGGCCTGATGCTCCGCTGCACCACCCGCGACGGCGAGGAGCACTCCCCCGGCGAGCACGTCGAGCACCTGGTCCGGCCGCTCTCCGCGGGCGTCGCCGTCCCCCTCTTCGCGCTCTTCTCGGCCGGCGTCGCCATGTCCAGCGAGGCGCTGCGGGACGTCTTCACCCAGCCCGTCACCCTCGGCGTCGTCCTCGGCCTGGTCGTCGGCAAGGCGGTCGGCATCTTCGGCGGCACCTGGCTCGCGGCCCGCTTCACCAGGGCGGAACTCAACCCCCAGCTGGTCTGGCCGGACGTCTTCGCCCTCGCCGCCCTCGCCGGCATCGGCTTCACCGTCTCCCTCCTCATCGGCGAACTCGCCTTCGTCGGGGACCCGGCGCTCACCGACGAGGTGAAGGCCGCCGTCCTCATGGGCTCGCTCATCGCCGCCGCGTGCGCCGCGCTCCTGCTCAAGCTGCGCGTCCGGAAGTACCAGCTGCTGGTCGCCGAGGAGGACCGGGACGACGACCAGGACGGCATCCCGGACGTGTACGAGGAGGGCACCGAGGCGTACCACCTCCGGATGGCCGAGATCCTGGAGCGGAAGGCCGCGGAGCACCGCGAGCGCGCCCGACTGGCGGGGGCACCGCGCGACGGGGCCGACCGTCCGGCATGATCTGAGGCGGACCGTACACAGAGTCTCGGACCGTACAAGAGGAGAGGGAGAGCGATGAGCGACCCGTTCGACGGAACCGAGCGCAGCCTCGGCCAGCTGGTCGCCTCGGCGACCGCCGAGATGTCCGCACTGGTGCACGACGAGATCGCCCTGGCCAAGGCCGAGCTCCGGCAGGACGTGAAGCGCGGCGCGATCGGCAGCGGCGCGGCCATCGCCGCCGCCGTGGTGCTGCTGTTCTCGCTGCCGATGCTGAGCTTCGCGCTCGCCTACGCCATCAACACCTGGACCGGCGGGCACAACGGCAACGGCGGCTGGAACCTCGTCTGGTGCTTCCTGCTGTCCTTCGCCTTCAACGTGATCGTCGCGGGCCTCCTCGGCCTGATCGCCGTCTCGAAGTTCAAGAAGGTCAAGCCGCCGGAGAAGTCCATCGCCTCCGCCAAGAAGACCGCGGCGATCATGCAGAACGTGAAGCCGCACCCCCGCCCGGAGGGCCTCCCGGCCGCCGAGGTGACCATGGCCAAGGCCCAGTCTGTGGCACGCTCGTCCGTATGACCCTCCCCGACAGCAGCGCCCCCGGCGGCGGGCCCGTGCGCCTCGACGGTCCGTGGACCCACCGTGACGTCGCGGCCAACGGCGCCCGCTTCCACATCGCCGAGATGGGCGACGGCCCCCTGGTGCTGCTGCTGCACGGCTTCCCGCAGTTCTGGTGGACCTGGCGCCACCAGCTGCCGGCGCTCGCCGAGGCCGGCTTCCGGGCGGTCGCGATGGACCTGCGCGGGGTCGGCGGCAGCGACCGCACCCCCCGGGGTTACGACCCCGCCAACCTGGCCCTCGACATCACCGGCGTGGTCCGCTCGCTGGGCGAGCCGGACGCCGCGCTCGTCGGCCACGACCTGGGCGGCTACCTCGCCTGGACGGCGGCCGTCATGCGGCCCAAGCTGGTCCGCAGGCTCGTGGTCTCCTCGATGCCGCACCCGCGCCGCTGGCGCTCGGCGATGCTCTCCGACTTCGCCCAGTCCCGGGCCGGCTCGCACGTCTGGGGCTTCCAGCGGCCGTGGCTGCCGGAGCGCCAACTGGTCGCGGACGACGCGGAGCTGGTGGGGCGTCTGATCCGGGAGTGGTCGGGCCCGCGCCCGGTGGAGGACGAGGCGGTCGACGCGTACCGGCGGGCGATGCTCGTGCCGTCCACGGCGCACTGCTCGATCGAGCCGTACCGCTGGCTGGTCCGCTCGCTGGCCCGCCCCGACGGCATCCAGTTCAACCGGCGCATGAAGCGGCCGGTCCGGGTGCCGACGCTGCACCTGCACGGCTCGCTGGACCCGGTGATGCGGACCCGCAGCGCGGCCGGTTCGGGCGAGTACGTGGAGGCCCCGTACCGCTGGCGGCTCTTCGACGGCCTGGGGCACTTCCCGCACGAGGAGGACCCGGCCGCCTTCACGACGGAACTCGTCAACTGGCTGAAGGACCCCGAACCCGACCGCTGAGTCCCCTACGGGCCCCCGCCCGCACGGGTTTGCGTCGAACGGCCATGTGCCCCGCGCATACTCCGATTGGCGGGCCCCGGAAAGGTTACCGAGCCCCACCCCCGGGCACACGTCCCGGTATGGGCTGGACGCACGACTACGGTGACACGGCACGCGACCGCCGCTCCGCCTCCGGGCCGGGCTCCCGCGAGCGGGGAGGACCGCCGGACCAGGGCCGCGCTCCCGGCGGCCAGGTCGGCATCTCACGCATCCTCAGGCGGCGGGCCCGCTGGGTCTCTGCCCGGCTCCGCCACCAGCGCGACACCGCGTAGGGGGCGTCAGAGGGCGCAGCTGTCGGTGTCCACCTGCTGGTTCGCGGTACGGCCGCGCTCGATGTCCTCGCGGATCTCCTCGACCGTCAGCGCGTATCCGGTGTTGGCGTCGTCGCGGGAGCGGGCGAAGATCACGCCCGAGACCGTGCCGTCCTCGGTGAGCAGCGGACCGCCGGAGTTGCCCTGACGGACCGTCGTGTACAGCGAGTAGACCTCCCTGCGCACGTCGCCCCGGTGGTAGATGTCGGGGCCGTCGGCGCTGATCCGGCCGCGGACGCGGGCGGAGCGGACGTCGTACGAGCCGTTCTCGGGGAAGCCGGCGACGATGGCGTCGTCGCCGCTGTGGGCCTCCTGCTCGGTGAAGCGCAGCGGGGTGACCTTCAGGTCCGGCACGTCGAGGACGGCGATGTCCCGCCGCCAGTCGTAGAGGACGACCTTGGCGTCGTACAGCCTGCCCTCGCCGCCGATCTGCACGGTGGGCTCGTCGACGCCGCCGACCACGTGCGCGTTGGTCATCACGCGGCGGTCGGAGAAGACGAAGCCGGTGCCCTCCAGGACCTTGCCGCAGCTCGGGGCGGTGCCGACCACCTTGACGATGGAGCGCTGGGCGAGGGTGGCGACGGGGCTGCCGGCGAGCGCCGGGTCCGGGGGGAGCACCTCGGTGATGGGCTCGTTGACGTAGGGGCTGAAGACCTGCGGGAAGCCGCTGCGGGCGAGGGTGGTGGTGAAGTCGGCGAACCACTCCTCGGCCGGGCGGGGCATCGCCTCGTTGAGGCCCTGGAGCACCTTGGAGTCGCGGACCTCCCTGGCGAGGGTGGGCATCGAGGTGCTGCCCAGGGCCAGGCCGATGAGCCAGGCGACGAGCAGCATGGCGACCACGTTGACCAGCGCGCCGCCGGTGGCGTCGAGGGCGCGGGCCGGGGACCAGGTGATGTGGCGGCGCAGCTTGTTCCCGAGGTGGGTGGTGAACGCCTGGCCGACGGAGGCGGAGACGATGACCGCCATCACGAAGATCACGGTGACCGAGGTGGAGACCTCGCTCTTGTCGGTGAGCTGGTCCCACAGGATCGGCAGCAGCCACATGGCGACGAACCCGCCGCCGAGGAAGCCGATCACGGAGAGGACGCCGACCACGAAGCCCTGGCGGTAGCCGATGATCGCGAACCACACGGCCGCGAGCAGCAGCAGGATGTCCAGCAGGTTCACGGTCTTCAGCCTCGCAGATTCGTTCTTCCGGTCGCCGTTTCGTCTCCGGTCGCCCGGGGGGGTCAGCCTGTCATGACCGCCAGTCGAGCGGGACCTTCCGCGAGGTGTCCCAGGGAAGCTCCCAGCCCGCGAAGTGCAGCAGCCGGTCGATCACTCCGGCGGTGAAACCCCAGACCAGAGCGGATGCGACGAGGAAGGCGGGGCCCGTGTGGCCGGCCGGATGGACGGCGGTGGCGCGGTTGGCCGGGTCCGTGAGATCCGCCACGGGCACCGTGAAGACCCGGGCGGTCTCGGCGGGGTCGACGGCGCCGACGGGGCTCGGCGCGCGCCACCAGCCGAGCACGGGCGTGACGACGAAGCCGCTGACCGGGATGTAGAGCCGGGGCAGCACGCCGAAGAGCTGGACGCCGGCCGGGTCGAGGCCGGTCTCCTCCTCGGCCTCGCGCAGGGCGGCGCGCAGCAGCCCGCCGTCGGCCGGGTCGCCGTCCTCGGGGTCCAGGGCGCCGCCGGGGAAGGAGGGCTGTCCGGCGTGCGAGCGGAGGCTGCCGGCCCGCTCCATGAGCAGCAGCTCGGGTCCGCGCTCGCCCTCGCCGAAGAGGACGAGCACGGCGGACTGCCGTCCCGCGCCGCCGGGGGGCGGCAGGAAGCGGCTCAGCTGCTCGGGCGCGACCGTGCGCGCGGCCCGGTCGACCGGCGCGAGCCAGTCGGGCAGGCCGTCCCGGTCCAGCAGGCCGCCGGTGCCGGGGCCGTAGGTCTCTTCGTCCGTGCGCGTCATGGGCACCCCCGTGTCGTCCAACGCCGTCGCCGTGTCCCTTCGTTCCCGAACGGCCGTGCCGTGCTCACTCTGCTCCGGAGGGGCGCCCTGCGGCGCCCGGGACCGCGCCGGGCGCGGGCGGTGCCGGGCGGCCGGGGTAGTCGGCGGGCGGGTTGAGCCGCTGGCCGGGGAAGCCGCCCTTCTCGTACTTGAGCAGCTTCGCCGCCTTCTCCGGGTCGGTCTCGCCCTCACCGTAGGCGGGACAGAGGTGGGTGATCGGGCAGGCACCACAGGCGGGCTTGCGGGCGTGGCAGATGCGGCGGCCGTGGAAGATCACCCGGTGCGAGAGCATCGTCCAGTCGCTCTTGGGGAAGATCTCCGCGATCTCGGCCTCGATCTTGACCGGGTCGTCGGACTCGGTCCACCCGAAGCGGCGGGCGAGGCGCATGAAGTGGGTGTCGACGGTGATGCCGGGGACGCCGAAGGCGTTGCCGAGGACGACGAAGGCGGTCTTGCGGCCGACACCGGGCAGCTTGACCAGGTCGTCCAGGCGGCCGGGGACCTCGCCGCCGTGCTCGTCCCTGAGGGCGGCGGCCAGGCCCATGATCGACTTGGTCTTGGCGCGGAAGAAGCCGGTGGGGCGGATCAGCTCCTCGACCTCCTCGGGGACGGCGGCGGCCAGGTCCTCGGGGGTGGGGTACCGGGCGAAGAGCGCGGGGGTCGTCTGGTTCACCCGCAGGTCGGTGGTCTGCGCGGAGAGGACCGTGGCGACCAGCAGCTCGAAGGGGTTGCGGAAGTCGAGTTCGGGGTGGGCGTACGGGTACACCTCCGCGAGCTCCCGGTTGATCCTCCGCGCCCGCCGCACCATCCCGAGCCGCGTCTCCGGCCTGCCACCGGCGGCGGCCGCCCCGGTGGCGGGCTTCTTGGCGGCGGACTTCGAAGCGGCGGCCTTCTTCGGAGTGGCCGGCTTCGGGGCGGCCTTCTTCGGAGCGGTCTTCTTCGGAGCGGTCTTCTTCGGAGCGGCCTGCTTCGGAGTGTCCGGCTTCGGGGCGGCCTTCTTCGGAGCGGTCTTCTTCGAGACGGCTCCGGCGGGGGCCTCAGGGGCCAGGGCCCCCGGGGTCTCGGGGGTCGGCTTCGAAGGGCCGTTCGCCCGCCGGGAATCCGTCCGATTCGCCCCCTTTGACCGCTTCGACACGCCGTGTTCGCCCACAGCGGAATTACCTTCGGCCGACACTCTTCCAGCCCCCTTGGCCTGCGTTCTCACCGGTGAGTTGGACACCCGGCCAGCCTAGGGGCCGGGGCCGACATCCGCCCCGCTCGGCACCGATCGGCCCCCGATCGGGCCCCTGACGTTCGGCATTGGCGTCCGGTGCGTCAAACTTGTTGTGATTGATCGCACTGTTTGGCACGTCCGGCATCATGGGAGCCAGGTTCCCGTGAGCAGGTCGACAGTAGGAGTGAACTCGTGGACGACGTTCTGCGGCGCGCCCCGCTCTTCGCGGCGCTCGATGACGAGCAGGCCGCCGAGCTGCGCGCCTCGATGAGTGAGGTGACGCTCGCCCGTGGCGACGCGCTCTTCCACGAGGGCGACCCCGGTGACCGCCTGTACGTGGTCACCGAGGGCAAGGTGAAGCTGCACCGCACCTCCCCCGACGGCCGCGAGAACATGCTGGCGGTGCTCGGCCCCGGCGAGCTCATCGGCGAGCTGTCCCTCTTCGACCCGGGCCCGCGCACCGCGACCGCGACGGCGCTGACCGAGGTCAAGCTGCTCGGCCTCGGCCACGGCGACCTCCAGCCCTGGCTGAACGCCCGGCCCGAGGTGGCCGGCGCCCTGCTGCGGGCCGTCGCCCGCCGGCTGCGCAAGACCAACGACCAGATGTCCGACCTGGTCTTCTCCGACGTCCCGGGCCGGGTCGCCCGCGCGCTCCTCGACCTGTCGCGCCGCTTCGGCGTGCAGTCGGAGGAGGGCATCCACGTCGTCCACGACCTCACCCAGGAGGAGCTGGCCCAGCTCGTCGGCGCCTCCCGCGAGACCGTGAACAAGGCGCTCGCCGACTTCGCCCAGCGCGGCTGGCTGCGCCTGGAGGCCCGCGCCGTGATCCTGCTGGACGTGGAGCGCCTCGCGAAGCGCTCGCGGTAGCCACGCGCGCGTACGCACGGAGAAGGGGGCCGCCCGGTCGAACCGGGCGGCCCCCTTCCGTACGGCTCAGCGCTTCGAGCCGTCCACGATCACCGGGGCCGAGCCGGTGCCGTCGCCGCAGGGCACCGCGTAGACCGGGTTCTTGGCCGCGGCCTCCTTGAAGGCGTCGATGCACTGGTTCGCCAGGACCTTGTCGGTCAGCGAGTCGTTGAGGATCTTGTTGGCGCGGGCGATGCCCTCCGCCTCGATGCGGCGCCGGTCCGACTCCGCCTTGGCCGTACGGGCCGCCTCCAGGGCGCGCTCGGTGGCCTGCTGCTGCTGGATCTTGCGGTCGATCTGGCCCTGGAGCGCGTCGGAGGGCTTCACGTTGCGCAGGTTGACCGTGGTGACGACGATGCCGCGCGGCTCCAGGCGCTCCGTGATGAGCTTGGCGATCTCGGCGTTGATCTTCTCGCGGTCGGAGGCGTACCCCTGCTCGCTGGTGTAGCGGGCGAAGACGTTCCGGACGATCTCGCGGCTGTCCGGGTAGACCAGCCGCTGCTGGATGGCGTCCTCGCTGCCCGCGAGCTTGTACAGCTCGACGGCCTTGGACGGGACCACGGCCCACTTCACCGTGACCTCGGCGTACATGACGCCGCCCTGCGAGGAGCGGACCTCGACCACGTCCTTGTCGGAGAGGTTGAGGTCGACCGGGCGGGTGGAGAAGGTGGTGACGTCGGTGAACGGTGACTTCACGTGCATGCCGGAGGTCATCGGCGACCCGACCTTGCCGAAGGCGACCGGCACGCCGACCTCGTACGCGCTGATCACGTACGTCATGCTCACGATCAGCGAGAAGACTCCGGCGACCAGCGCGCCGCCGGCGCCCAGCTTCCAGCCGGTCGAGTCCTGCGACCGGCCGACGAACCAGAGCACCACCGCGGCGATGACCAGCAGGATGGCTATGACGAACATGGGCATTCCCCCCGAGAACTGCGGCCTGATGTAAGCGGAGCGTAAGACACTCGGGGAAGCCGGAGGGTTCCCGGGGTACGGACCGGAGTTCCCGGGGCACCGGTCCGAGGTCCCCGGGAGCGACATCCGGGGGCTCCCCGGGCGCGAGATCCGGGGCTCCCCGGGCGCGAGGGTCAGATCGCGCCGCGCTCCCGGAGGTACTCCAGCTGCGCCCGTACGGACAGCTCCGCGGCGGGCCAGAGCGAGCGGTGGACGTCCGCGTACACGTGCGCCACGACCTCCGGCGCCGTCCGGTGGCCGAGCGCGACCGCGGCCTCCACCTGCGCCAGCCGGCCCGCGCGGTGCGCCAGGTAGAAGTCCACGGCCCCCTGGGCGTCCTCCAGGACCGGCCCGTGGCCCGGCAGGACCGTGTGGACGCCGTCGTCGACGGTCAGCGAGCGCAGCCGTCGCAGCGAGTCCAGGTAGTCGCCGAGGCGTCCGTCCGGGTGCGCCACCATCGTCGTGCCGCGCCCCAGGATCGTGTCGCCGGTGAGCACCGCGCGGTCGGCCGGCAGGTGGAAGGAGAGCGAGTCGGAGGTGTGGCCGGGCGTCGGCACCACCCGCAGCTCCAGGCCGCCGACGGTGACCGCGTCGCCCTCCCCCAGGCCCTCGTCGCCGAGGCGGAGCGCCGGGTCGAGCGCGCGGACGGACGTGCCGGTCAGCTCCGCGAAGCGGCCCGCGCCCTCGGCGTGGTCCGGGTGACCGTGCGTCAGCAGGGTGAGCGCGATCCGCTTGCCCAGCTTCTCGGCGGTGTCGATCACGTGCCGGAGGTGGCCCTCGTCGAGCGGGCCCGGGTCGACGGCGACGGCCAGGCCGGAGCCGGGCTCGGAGAGCAGCCAGGTGTTGGTGCCGTCCAGGGTCATCGCGGACGGGTTGGGCGCGAGCACGTTCACGGCCCGCTCGGTCGCGGGCCCGGAGGTGACGAGGCCCCGGGGCTGGCCCGGCAGGGCGGCGGCGTCGGTCACGGGGCGCCTCCCCCCACCCGCTTGGTGAACTCGTCGTGGCCGGGCCAGGTGAGCACCACCTGGCCGTCCTCCACGCGCGCCCGGGCGAGGACCGGCGCCAGGGACTGCTTCCCGGCCGCCGCGAGCGCCTCCGCCGCCGTGGCACAGGGCTGGAGGGACCTCAGGGTCGCGATGGTCGGCGGCATCATGGTCAGCTCGCCCCGGTCGTAGCCGTCCGCCGCGTCGGCCGGGCGGGTCCACACGGTGCGGTCGGCCTCGCCGGAGACGTCCCGGGTGCGCTGCCCGGCGGGCAGGACGGCCACGAAGAACCAGGTGTCGTAGCGGCGCTGCTCGAACTCGGGGGTGATCCAGCGGGCCCAGGCGCCCAGCAGGTCGGAGCGGAGCACGAGGCCCCGCCGGTCGAGGAAGTCGGCGAAGGACAGCTCGTGGGCGACCAGTGCCCGCCGGTCGCGCTCCCAGTCCTCGCCGGTGGTGTCGCCGACGACGGTGTCCGCGGTCTCGCCGGCGAGCAGCACGCCCGCCTCCTCGAAGGTCTCGCGGACGGCGGCGCAGACCACGGCCTGGGCCTGCGCGGGCTCGTCGAGGCCGAGCCGCTCCGCCCACTCCTCCAGCGGGGGACCGGACCAGCGCACCGGCTGCTCGTCGCGCGGGTCGACCCCGCCGCCGGGGTAGGCGTACGCGCCTCCGGCGAAGGCCATGGAGGTGCGGCGGCGCAGCATGTGGACCTCGGGCCCGGCGTCCGCGTCCCGCAGCAGGAGCACCGTGGCGGCGCGCCGGGGCGCCACCGGCACCAGTTCGCCGGCGGCGAGGGCGCGGATGCGGTCGGGCCATTCCGGCGGGTACCACTGACCATTCGACATGGGCGGATGCTATGCGCAACGAACGGAATGCACGAGAGCCGGCCGCCCCCTGGGGGACGACCGGCTCGGCGTGCGCGGTGGGCGCCGGGGCCCGGTCAGGCCTCGGTCAGCTCGACCTGGACCTCGACCTCGACGGGGGCGTCGAGCGGCAGGACGGTGACGCCGACGGCGCTGCGGGCGTGCACGCCCTTGTCGCCGAGGATCTCGCCGAGCAGTTCGCTGGCGCCGTTGACGACGCCCGGCTGGCCGGTGAAGTCGGCGGCGGAGGCGACGAAGCCGACGACCTTGACGACCCGCTTGATCCGGTCGAGGTCACCGGCGACCGACTTCACGGCCGCGAGCGCGTTCAGCGCGCAGGTGGCGGCGAGGGCCTTGGCCTCCTCGGCGGTCACCTCGGCGCCGACCTTGCCGGTCACCGGAAGCTTGCCCTCCACCATCGGGAGCTGGCCCGAGGTGTAGACGTACACGCCGGACTGCACGGCCGGCTGGTAGGCGGCGAGCGGCGGGACGACCTGGGGCAGCTTCAGGCCCAGCTCGGCGATCCGCGCCTCGACGGCCCCGCTCACGACTGCGGCCGCTTCATGTAGGCCACGAGCTGCTCCGGGTTGGGCCCGGGCACGACCTGGACGAGCTCCCAGCCGTCCTGGCCCCAGTTGTCGAGAATCTGCTTGGTCGCGTGCACCAGAAGCGGCACCGTGACGTACTCCCACTTGGTCATGGGCCGACTGTAGCCGCTGCGGCGGGGTGCTCCGCCGAGGCTCCCCCTAGGGTCCGGGCTCGGGGGCTTCTCCGGGACGGTCCGCTGATTGCGCGGGCCCGCCAGTGGTTAGGCTCGACAACGTGAGCAGGCTCCAGGTCGTCAGCGGCAAGGGCGGTACCGGTAAGACGACGGTCGCCGCCGCCCTCGCCCTCGCCCTCGCGACGGAGGGGAAGCGCACGCTCCTCGTCGAGGTCGAAGGCAGACAGGGCATCGCACAGCTCTTCGAGACGGAGGCGCTTCCCTACGAGGAGCGCAAGATCGCCGTGGCTCCGGGCGGCGGCGAGGTGTACGCGCTGGCGATCGACGCCGAGCGCGCCCTCCTCGACTACCTCCAGATGTTCTACAAGCTCGGCGGCGCGGGCCGGGCCCTGAAGAAGCTCGGGGCGATCGACTTCGCGACGACGATAGCCCCGGGGGTGCGGGACGTCCTGCTCACCGGGAAGGCGTGCGAGGCGGTCCGCCGGCGGGAGCGGGACGGCCGCCCGGCCTACGACCACGTGGTGATGGACGCGCCGCCGACCGGCCGCATCACCCGCTTCCTCAACGTGAACGACGAGGTGGCCGGGCTGGCCAGGATCGGCCCGATACACAACCAGGCGCAGGCCGTGATGAAGGTCCTCAAGTCCCCCGACACGGCGGTGCACCTGGTGACGCTCCTGGAGGAGATGCCGGTCCAGGAGACGGCGGACGGCGTCGCCGAACTGCGTGCGGCGGGGCTGCCGGTGGGCCGGGTGGTGGTGAACATGGTCCGTCCGCAGGTGCTGGACGAGGCGGCGGTACGGGCCGCCTCCGGCGACCGCCGCGAGGCGATCGCGCGGACGCTGGTGTCGGCCGGGGTGACGGGCGGCGCCGCGCTGGTGGAGCCGCTGCTCGACCAGGCCGCCGAGCACGCCCGCCGGGTGGAGCTGGAGCGGGAGCAGCGGG
This sequence comes from Streptomyces sp. NPDC058758, assembly GCF_042746075.1. Classification (NCBI taxonomy): domain Bacteria; kingdom Bacillati; phylum Actinomycetota; class Actinomycetes; order Kitasatosporales; family Streptomycetaceae; genus Streptomyces; species Streptomyces sp. NPDC058758. Next base: position 63,022 of record NZ_JBHYPS010000041.1, read on the forward strand.
CGGTCCTGGACGGCCTGGGCCTGCCCGCGTACGAGCTGCCGTACCTGGGCGACGGGGCGGACATCGCGGGCCTCTACCGCCTGGCGAAGGAACTGCGGAGGCAAGGGGTGGGTGCGGCGTGACGGAGAGGACCCCCATGCCGGAGGAGAACGCCGGGGCCGGGGCGGAGAAGGGCGCCCGGGCGGGGAGGGCCGGGGCCGCCGCCGCGGGCGGGCTCGACGCCGTGCCCGTCCTGGAGGTCGATCCGATCCTCGACGACCGGGGGACCCGGATCATCGTCTGCTGCGGCTCGGGCGGCGTGGGCAAGACGACCACGGCGGCGGCGCTGGGCGTGCGGGCGGCGGAGCGGGGCCGGCGGGTGGTGGTCCTCACCATCGACCCGGCCCGCCGACTGGCCCAGTCGATGGGCATCGACGCGCTGGACAACACCCCGCGCAGGGTGGAGGGCATCAAGGGGTCCGACGGCGGCGAACTGCACGCCATGATGCTGGACATGAAGCGGACCTTCGACGAGATCGTCGAGGCGCACGCGGATCCCGCGCGGGCGCGGGCGATCCTGGAGAACCCCTTCTACCAGTCCCTGTCGGCCGGGTTCGCCGGTACGCAGGAGTACATGGCGATGGAGAAGCTGGGCCAGCTCCGGGCGCGGGACGAGTGGGACCTGATCGTCGTCGACACCCCGCCGTCCCGGTCGGCGCTGGACTTCCTGGACGCGCCGAAGCGGCTAGGGTCCTTCCTGGACGGGAAGTTCATCAAGCTGCTGATGGCGCCGGCGAAGGTGGGCGGCCGGGCCGGGATGAAGTTCCTCAACGTCGGCATGTCGATGATGTCGGGGACGCTGGGGAAGCTGCTGGGCGGTCAGTTCCTGGGGGACGTGCAGACCTTCGTCGCCGCGATGGACACGATGTTCGGCGGCTTCCGGACGCGGGCGGACGCCACGTACCGCCTGCTCCAGGCGCCGGGCACGGCCTTCCTGGTGGTCGCGGCCCCGGAGCGGGACGCGCTGCGGGAGGCGGCGTACTTCGTGGAGCGGCTGGCCGCGGAGGGCATGCCGCTGGCCGGTCTCGTCCTCAACCGGGTGCACGGCAGCGGCGCGGCCGGCCTGTCGGCCGAGCGGGCGCGGGCGGCCGCGGAAAATCTTGACGAGGGCCGCATTGTGGATCAGGGGCCCGGGAAGACTGGACTGCGTGGCGTCCCGGCCACGTCGTCCGAGCCGTCGCACCCCGCCACCGCCGCCGACTCCCCCGCACGTCCTTCCGCCGCACCCGAGGCCGCCCCCACGGCCGACGCGGCCGAGGAGCACAGCAGCAGTACCGACAGCGATCCGGACCTCGCAGGGCTGACCGCGGGTCTGCTCCGGCTGCACGCCGAGCGGATGCGGGTGCTCGCGCGCGAGCAGCGCACGCGGGACCGTTTCACGGCCCTCCACCCGGAGGTGGCGGTGACCGAGGTGGCCGCCCTGCCCGGCGATGTGCACGACCTCGCCGGGCTGCGGGCCATCGGTGAGCGCCTCTCCTCCCCGCGCGACCGGTCCTGACGGGACCTCACGCGGCGGGGTCCTCCCGCCCCACGGACCTCACCGCACGCGGAGCTCGCCACACGTGGAGTTCGCCACACGTGGGCCTCACCGCACGGGACCGCGCGGCACGGGGCCTCACCGCACGGGCGGGGCGGTCGTGCCGGTCCGTCCGTGGTCCGCCGGGCCGGGGCCTAGCCGACCGCGGCGTACTCCGCGTACGTGGCGTCGTCCTCCATGGCCACGGGCAGCAGGCCCGCGCCGCGCTCGTACTCGGTGCGGGCGGTCTCCAGGAGCCGCCGCCACGAGGTGACCGTGGGGCGCCGGCGCAGCAGGGCGCGGCGCTCGCGCTCCGTCATGCCGCCCCACACGCCGAACTCCACGCGGTTGTCCAGGGCGTCGGCGAGGCACTCGGTGCGCACCGGGCAGCCGGTGCACACCGCCTTTGCCCTGTTCTGTGCCGCTCCCTGCACGAAAAGTTCATCCGGATCGGTAGTGCGGCAGGCCGCCTGCGCACTCCAGTCAGCTACCCAGCCCATACCGGCGCCGTCCTCTCCCGAATCGAGGCTCCCCCACGGCGGCAGCGGCATATTCACCGCTGCCAGTTGGGACGTTACGGAAGGCGGGGACAGCGCAACACCCCCTTCGGGCCCAATCTTGAATGGCCCGAACGGACTATGCGTGCGCGTCAGATCACCCAGGGGAGTGAGTGGAGGACATGCGTGTGTTATAGGGCACTCCCCGACACACACGCCGGAATCGGGCACACGGTTCCCGCGTATTCGGGACGCGGGAACTCGTGCCGGAAATCAGGCGAATGTCACGCACGGGGGTTGATGCCGGACCGCACTCCTGTGACAGTTGGGAGCAGCTTAGGCCAAGGCATATACGTGTGTCCGGCGATTGAGAACGTAGGCTGCCCCCATGGCAAAGAAGCGCTCGGGCGGTGGTCTGACCGGGACCCAGCAGGCCGCCAAGTTCCTCGGTGTCAGTGTGCTCTCCGGAGCCGTGCTGGCGGGCATCGCCCTGCCCGCGGCCGGCGCACTGGGTCTGGCGGCGAAGGGGACGGTCGAGGGATTCGACGAGATCCCCTCCAACCTGAAGACCCCGCCGCTCAGTCAGCGCACCACGATCCTGGACTCCAAGGGCGGGCTGATCGCCACCGTCTACTCCCGGGACCGCAAGGTGGTGCCGCTGGAGAAGATCTCCCCCTACATGCAGAAGGCGATCGTCGCGATCGAGGACGCGCGCTTCTACGAGCACGGCGCGATCGACCTCAAGGGCGTGCTGCGCGCGATCAACAAGAACGCGCAGTCGGGCGGGGTCTCCGAGGGCGCCTCCACGCTCACCCAGCAGTACGTGAAGAACGTCTTCGTCGAGGAGGCCGGTGACGACCCGGAGAAGGTCGCGCAGGCCACCCAGCAGACGATCGGCCGCAAGGTCCGCGAGCTGAAGTACGCGATCCAGGTCGAGGAGGAGCTGGGCAAGAAGAAGATCCTGGAGAACTACCTCAACATCACGTTCTTCGGGCAGCAGGCGTACGGCATCGAGGCCGCCTCGCAGCGCTACTTCTCCAAGCCCGCGGCCAAGCTGACCCTGGGCGAGTCCGCGATGATGGCCGGCCTGGTGCAGTCGCCGAGCCGCTTCGACCCCATCAACGACCTCCAGGAAGCGACCAAGCGCCGCAACATCGTCCTCCAGCGGATGGCGGACGTCGGCGACATCAGCCAGGCCGAGTTCGAGAAGGCCAAGGCCACGCCGATCAAGCTGAAGGTGAAAACGCCGAGGAACGGCTGCATCACCGCCGTCGACGGCGCCGGCTTCTTCTGCGACTACGTCCGCAAGACGATCCTCAGCGACCCGGTCTTCGGCAAGACCGCGGAGGAGCGGCAGAAGCTGTGGAACCTGGGCGGCCTGACCGTCCGGACCACGCTCGACCCGAAGGCGCAGGCGGCGGCGAACGAGGCCGCGGTGGCCAAGGTGAACAAGGACGACGGGGTCGCGACCGCCGTCGTCCAGGTGCAGCCCGGCACCGGCAAGATCCTGTCGATGAGCCAGTCCCGCCCCTACGGCCTGGACCAGAAGCAGCACCAGACCACGCTCAACCTCGCCGTCGGCAGCAAGATGGGCGGCACCACGTACGGCTTCCCGGTCGGCTCGACCTTCAAGCCGATCACCGCGGCCGCGGCCCTGGAGAAGGGGCTGAGCCCCGCCCAGAGCTTCGACACGCCGTGGAAGATCACGATGAAGGAGAGCGACTACACGCGCTGCGACGGCAAGCCGTCCGGCTACGCGGACTGGTCCGTCCAGAACGAGCTCAAGACGGAGAAGGGGGCGTACGACATGACGAGCGCCCTCGGGAAGTCGATCAACACCTACTTCGCCAAGCTGGAGCAGATGGCCGGCCTCTGCGAGACGCTGACGATGGCGAAGAAGGTCGGCTACGAGCGCGAGCTGGGCAAGCCGATCAGGCAGAGCCCGTCCGCGACCCTCGGCTCCCTGGAGAGCACCCCGCTCGACATGGCGAACGTCTACGCGACCTTCGCCAACCGCGGCATCTACTGCGTGCCGGTGGTCATCGACTCCATCAAGGCCGCCAACGGCGACAAGCTGAACGTGCCGCAGACCAAGTGCACGCGGGCGATGTCCGACCGCACCGCCGACACGATCAACCAGATGCTGAAGGGCGTGGTCGAGGACGGCACCGGTACCCGGGCCGGTCTGAGCGACCGGGACAACGCGGGCAAGACCGGTACCACCGAGGGCCGCAAGGACGCCTGGTTCGTCGGCTACACCCCGGACCTGTCCACCGCCGTCTGGGTCGGTGACGACGTCGGCAAGCGCGACGAGATGTTCGACCTCACCATCGGCGGCGAGTACTACGAGAAGGTCTGCGGCGGCTGCCTCCCGGGCCCGATCTGGCGGATCGCCATGACCGGCGCGCTCGGCGACGAGGCCCCGTCCTTCGTGGACGTCAAGGTCCCGCGGGCCGAGAAGCCGAAGGAGAAGAAGAAGCCGGAGGAGGACGACAAGCCGGCCGACCGGGAGGACGACAAGCCGGCCGACAAGCCGGTCGTCCCCTTCCCGGACATCACGCTCCCCGACCTGACGGGCGGGGACCCCGGCCGGGGCGGCAACGGCCGCGGCAACCGCTAGGGCGTTTCCTTCGGATCATCTGATCGTTGGTTGATGTGTGTCGCTGACTGACGCCCAGTGGGCGAGGATCGAGCCGTTGCTGCCGGACC
>NZ_JBHYPS010000042.1:0-62677 GCF_042746075.1 Streptomyces sp. NPDC058758
CACGTCCTCGTCGACCGTGTCCACCACGAGCACGACGACCTCGGGCGCGGGGTCCGCCGTCTCGCTCCATTCCGTCACGTTGATCTCGGGCCGGGTGCGTAACTGGCTCGTCACCCCCGCCTGCGAGATCGGGTCCTGCGCGCGCAGTGCTACCGCCGTGCGTTCCATGGTCCGGCTCCCCCCGGGCAAGCGGAGGCCGACGCGGGCGACGCGTGGGCCCCCGTGGCGACCACCGGCAACGTCGACAACGCCAGTCTCTCTGGTGGTTCGGCGGACGGGAAATTCCCTGACTGCTCGTCACGAAAACTGAATCGTTGCTTCGGGCACTGAATCTGCCCGAAAGTGTTCCTTCCCTGACGATGCCGTGGAGAGGCCCGAACCCTACGGTGCGCCCATGAGTCTTACGGCAAGCCTCGACGCATCGTCCGTCACCGCCGTACCCGGCGAAGAGACGAGCCTCCCTCTTCGGGTGCGCAACTCCGGAACCACCGTGGAGGAGTACCGCTTCGAGGTGGCCGGAGCCTGTGCCGCCTGGACGACGGTGGAACCGGCGACCCTCTCCCTGTACCCCGGCAGCGCGGAGACCGTCTCCGTCTCCTTCCGGCCGCCCCGCGACCCGTCCGTGCCCGCGGGCGAGACGCCCTTCGGCATCCGGGTGGTCCCCACCAGCGACCACGCCGAACCCGTCGTCCCCGAGGGCCGGGTGACGGTCGCCCCGTTCACCGAGGTCACCGGCGAACTGGTCCCCAGGGGCTCGCACGGCGTGTGGCGCGGCGCCCACAAGATCGCGGTCGACAACCGCGGCAACGCCCCGCTCACCGTCGCGCTCACCGCCCGCTCCGGCACCGAGCGGGCCGCGATCACCTTCACCCGGCCGGAACTGACCGTCGGACCGGGCCGCGCCGCCTTCGCCGAACTGCGCGTCAAGCCCGCCAAGCGCCTGTGGCGCGGCACCCCGGTCGTCCACACCTTCCAGGCCGTCGTCGCGCCGCCCGCCCCCGAGGACGGGGAACCGGCCGCGCCCGTCGTGCTCGACGGCTCCTACCAGCAGGAGGCGATCCTCCCGCGCTGGCTGCCGCGCGCCCTGGTCCTCGCCTGCCTCCTCGCCCTGATCCTGGCCGGTTTCTGGTACGGCATGCTCCGGCCGGCGGTGAAGTCGGCGGCCCGCGAGGCGATCACCCCCGAGGTCATCGCCTCCGCGACCTCCGGCCCCGGCCAGGGCGGCGGCCTGACGGACGGCTCCGGCGGCTCCGGCGGCTCCGGCGGTGCCTCGGCCACGCCCACGCCCCCGCCGACGACCGCCCCCACGCCGAGCGCGAAGCCGAGCGTCAGGCCGAGTCCGAAGCCCAGCGCGAAGGCGACCGCGAAGCCGCTGCCGCCCCCCGTGCCGACCAGCGCGCAGGTGCAGGTCAGGGACGCCGTCGGGGGCGGATCGCGGAGCGGTACGGCGCTGACCGTGCCGGCCGGGAAGTCCTTCCGGCTCACCGACATCGTGGTCCAGAACCCGCAGGGCGACGCGGGCACCGTCGTCATCACCGGCGACGGGGGCGACCGCCTCCTGACCATGGCCCTGGAGAACTTCCGCGACGCCGACCAGCACTTCGTCACCCCGGTCATCGTGCCCGCCGGTGGCGAGGTGACGATGACCGTCGACTGCCGCAAGGTCGGCCGCCCGGTCAACGCCCCGGCCCCCGGCCGGTGCGCCGCGTTCCTCTTCGTCGGCGGAACCATGGAGTCCGTCAAGCCCTGAGGCCCCGCCACCCGGGCGAGCCGGCCGGACTGCGCGGGCCGGCCCGACCACGCGAACCGACCCGACCACGCGAGCCGGCCGGACCACGCGAGCCGACCCGACCCCACGGGCCGGTCTACGCGGAGGGGGCCTCTTCCTCCTCGGCGCCCGCCTCCTCCGCCCGCTGTACGAACGACCCCTGGACGTCGGCGGGTTGCTCGTCCTCGTCCTCCGCGGCGGCCCGCTGCACGGCGGGCGCGGAGGACGGGGAAGCGGGCGCCGGCGCCGGAACCGGCGCAGACGTGGGGGAGGGGGCGGCGGGCTCCGCCAGCACCCGCTCCGCGTTGGCGACGGCCTCCCGCTCGAAGCGGTCCGAGGGGTCGCTCACCCGGATTCCGCCGGGCGCCTCCGAGCCCTCGACCGGCCCGCTGCGCTGCTGGATCACATGGGTCAGCTCGTGCGCCAGCGTCGTACGCCCCTGCGGCGAGGCCGGATCGTAGGCCTCCCGCTGGAACACGACGTTGTTGCCCACCGTGTAGGCGTGCGCGCCGATGCCCTTGGCGGAGGCGTCCGCGGCGGCGTCGGTGTGGATCCGCACGTCGGAGAAGTCGGCGCCCATCCGGGCCTCCATGTCGCCGCGGGTCGCGGCGTCGAGCGGCTGTCCGCCGCCCGAGGCCAGCACGTCGTGCACCGGCGACCGGGCGCCCTCCTCGGCCGCCTCGGGCGCCGCGCTCCGGCTGCGCTGGACCATCGCCCCGACGGCCCCGTTGCCCACGGCCCGCTGGAGCGCCCCGAGTCCGGACGCGCCGACCACGTCGGTGCGCCCGGTCGCGGCGGCCTCGAAGAGCCGCGCCGCGCCGGGGCCGCCGTCCTGGGCCCGGTCGTCACGGAGCCGGTCGTCCCCCGAGGGCCCGGGGCCGTGCTCCTGGTGGTGGTCGCGGTCGTACTCATGGCCGTGCTCGTGCTCGTACGCACTCATCGTCAGCTCCCCGAACGGTCCCCGAAGGCGTCCTCCACGGGGGCGGCGAGGCCCCCGCATCCCAGCGTCCCCATCCGTCCGTGCCCCCGTCCAGGCCGCGCCCGTGCCGCCGGGGGCAGGAAGCCCTGCCCCTTCGCGCACGACCGTGCCGGGGCGGCGAGGACCTCCGTCCTCCGCACATGACTGTGCCCCACACCCGGAGGTGTGGGGCACGAGCGGAGCAAGGGTCCAACGACCAGTCGGCTCTCCCTCCGCGCTTCCCACCGTAACGGCCGCGCGCCCCCCGCGGCGAACCGCTCCGGAAGGCATGACCCGAACGAGTGACGGCGGGCGTCGAGCGGTCCCGGGAGGCCGGTGCCGGCTCAGGCGGAGAACGAACCGGCGCCGCCGGGCACGTGGGTTCCGTAGCCGGGCTGGACGACGACCGACGGCCCGAGGCAGAACGGGTTGCCGTAGATCCTCACCGGCCCGTCCGTCCGGTTCGTCAGCACGTGGGCCGCGGTGGGCAGCTGCTGACAGCCGGCCGGGTCGCGGTAGACGTCCAGCGGCTGGACCTCGGTCGAGAAGACGACGACGTCGCCGGAGGCGGCGGCCTGGGCGGATCCGCCCAGGCCGAGCACGGCGCCCACCGCGACCAGGGAGATCAGAACTGCTCGTGTACGCATGGTCATCCTCATCGCAGAAGATCCCGCATCGGACGCGGGCTCGCTCCACAGCTACCGGTGCGCGATGTCCAAGATCCACTTGAGCCGCCCGGATTCACTCTCCAGGCGCAGGAGGACCCTGCCGTGGGGCGGGGCCGTCCGTCCGAGCGCTGGGCCCGGCGCCCGGCCCGACGCCGGTCACGCACCGGCCGCTTCGGAGGCTTCGCGCGCGATGCGGTCGAACTGCGCGCCCATCGCGGCGGCGAGGGCCTGCGCGGCGGAGAGGGGGCGGACCATGACGGTGAAGTCGTCGATCCTGCCGTCCTCGTCGCAGTGGAGGAAGTCGCAGCCCTGGATCTGCCGGCCGTCGACGGTGGCGGTGAAGACGAGGGCGTGGTCGCGGCCGTTCGGGTCCGCGATCTCGCGGACGTAGGTGAAGTCGTCGAGGACGCGCATCACCCCGCGCAGGACCGCGGCGGTGAGGGCCTTGCCCGGGTACGGCTTGAAGGCGATGGGGCTGGTGAAGACGACGTCCTCTGCCAGCAGGGCCTCGATGGCGGCCTCGTCGCGCTGCTCCACGGCCTGGCGGAAGGGGTGCACGGGCGCGTCTCCATAGTCAATTAAGTGAATAAGTGACTTGGAGGGTATGGCGGAGGAGGGGGCCTGTCCACCCTTCCTCTCGACTCGACGGGCTTGCCGTGCGGCGGCACGCACCGCGCGGCAAGCCCGCCGGCCGTTCCTCAGGGGTTCTGCTGCACGACGCCCCGGGTGGAGAAGGGGACCGGATCGCCGCCGGTGAAGTCCCCCGGGGGGATGCCCGGGTGGTGGCCCCGCTTCGCCGGGGGCCGCTCGTCGCGGGCGCCGGGCCGCTCCTCGCCGGAGCCGAGGGTGAGGCGGGAGACGATGCGGTAGCGGTCGCCGCGGTAGAGCGAGTGCACGTACTCCACCGCGCGGCCGCGGGAATCCGTGGTGAGCCGCTCGAACAGGAGGGCGGGGGACAGTTCCGGCACGTCGAGCAGGTCGGCCTCGGCGCGGGTGACGACGGTGGGCTCGATGGACTGCACGGCCTCGCTCACCTGGACGCCGTGGTGGTCCCTGAGGTGCTCGTAGAGGTCGCCCTGTTCGAGTTCCCCGGCGGTCAGGCCGGGGGCGAGGTCGGCGCGGACGTGGAGGTGCTCGATGGCCATCGGGGAGCCGTCCACCAGGCGCAGCCGGGCGACGTAGAGGATCTCGGCGGCTGGGGAGATCCGGAGCTTGCGGCTGACGCGCGGGCCGGCCGGGAGGGTGCTGAACTCCAGCAGTCTGCTGGTCCAGACGCCACCTGCCTGCGGGAGGCTGAAGGCGTTCCGGTCGGAGATCAGCTCCTGGGTGATCTTCTCCGCGGCGACGAACATGCCCCGGCCGTGCTCGCGCACCAGGAGCCCCGCGACGACCAGTTCGTCGACGGCCGCGCGCAGGGTGGGGCGCGAGACGCCGAGGTCGGCGCAGAGGGCGCGCTCGGAGGGGATGGCGTCGCCGGGGCGCCTTGCCTCGATGAGTTCGAGGATCGCGTCACGGACCCGCTCGCGCTTGAGCATCGCGCCGGAGGCTGCCGCGTCGATCTCCATACGGGGCTCTCGTTCGTCGTCGGGAAGTTCGCTGGTCAACCATAACTGGTCCACTGGTCAAGCGGCAACGATGCGGTGGATGCAGGGTTCACGCACCCGCTTCCGGCCGGATGGTGGCCAAAACCCCTCTGGGTTGCGGGGGTTGACGGCGACATTGGTCCATGCCACCTTCGTCTCGCGCCAACTGGTAAACCCCGAGTGGGCAAGTGGTCAGCTCGGGTTTCCCTCCGTTCCCAGGCTCCCCCCAGAGGTGAATCGTGAAGCACCGCCCCCTCGCCCTGCTCGGCGCCCTGCTGCTGAGCGGCGCCGGCCTCGTCTCCTGTTCCTCGTCCGACGACGGACGGAACGCCGGCGGGCCCACCGTCCTCGACGTCTGGCTGATGCGCGACAGCGTCTCGGAGGCCTTCCAGAAGGAGTTCGAGGCGGGATTCGAGAAGGCCCACCCGGAGATCGACCTCAAGATCCAGACACAGGAGTGGGAGGGCATCGGCGAGAAGGTCACCGCCGCCCTGGCCAGCAACGACGCCCCGGACGTCATCGAGGTCGGCAACACCCAGGTCGCCCAGTACGCCCAGAGCGGCGGACTGACCGACTTCACCGACAAGGTCGACGAGCTCGGCGGCGACCTCTGGCTGGACGGCCTCGCCGAGCCCGGAGCCTGGGACGGGAAGCAGTACGGCATCCCCTACTACGCCGCCAACCGGGTCGTCGTCTACCGCACCGACCTCTTCCGGAAGGCGGGCGTCGACGCCACCGCCATCAAGACGCGCGACCAGTGGATCGCCGCCACGGAGAAGCTGAACAAGGACGGCGTCCAGGGCATCTACCTCCCCGGCCAGAACTGGTTCGCCCTCGCCGGCTTCGTCTGGGACGAGGGCGGCGACCTCGCCCTCCAGGAGGGCGGGAAGTGGAAGGGAGGACTGGACAGCCCCGAAGCCCTGAGAGCCATGGACTTCTACCGGCGGCTCCAGGCGCTCGGCAAGGGCCCCAAGGACTCCGACGAGTCCCGCCCCCTCCAGGCGGACGTCGTCGCCCAGGGCCGGGTCGCCCAGGTCATCGCCACTCCCGGCGGCGCCGGCGTCATCGCGCAGAAGAACCCCGCCCTCAAGGGCAAGCTGGGCTTCTTCCCCATCCCCGGCAAGACCGCCGACACCCCCGGCGCCGTCTTCACCGGCGGCTCCGACCTCGTCGTCCCCGCCGTCGCGAAACACCAGGACGAGGCCTACACCTTCATCGAGGAACTCACCGGCGAGGCCTGGCAGACGAAGCTCGCCCTCGCGATGAGCTACGTCCCGAACAGGACCGACCTCGCCACCGCCGTCGCCTCCGACCCCGGCGCCGCGGCCATGGCGGTCGGCGCCGCCAACGGCCACGCCACCCCCAACACCCCCCAGTGGGCCGCGGTCGAGGCCAAGAACCCCATCAAGGACTACATGACGGCCGTGCTCACCGGACGCGACCCGGCGGCCGCGGCGGCCGCGGCCTCCTCCGCCATCACCACGACCCTGAACAGCGGATCCTGACCCGTGTCCGCCAGACCCTCCCGGCGACCGTCCCCCGGCCGCCGCCCCGCCTCCGGCCGTCGCCCCGCCCCCGGCCCGTACCTGCTGATCGCCCCGGCGGTCCTGGGCATGCTCTACCTCCTGCTCTACCCCTTCGGCCGCGCCCTGCTCATCTCCTTCCAGGACTTCCGGCTGCGCGAACTGATCAGGGGCGACGCCGAGTTCGTGGGACTGCGCAACTACCAGACCCTGCTGAGCGACCCGAGGTTCTGGGACGTCGTCCGCCGCACCTTCCTCTTCATGGCCGTCAACGCCGCGGCCATCATGCTCCTCGCGACGCTGGTCGCCCTGATGATCGAACGCCTCGGCAGGGTCGGCCGGGCCGTGGTCCTCGGCTCGCTGGTCCTGGTGTGGGCGGTGCCCGTGGTGGCCGCCACCACCGTCTTCCAGTGGCTCTTCCACTCCGAGTTCGGCATCGTCAACGAAACCCTCACCGATCTCGGCCTCAGCTCCTTCGAGGGCTACACCTGGCTCGCCGACGGTCCCGCCGCCTTCACGATCCTCGTCGCCCTCATCGTCTGGCAGTCGGTGCCCTTCGCCGCCATCACCCTCTACTCGGCCCTCACCACGGTCCCCGGGGAACTCCACGAATCCGCCCGCCTCGACGGCGCCGGGGCGTGGACCCTCTTCCGCTCCGTGACCTTCCCCCTCGTCCGCCCGATCTTCATGCTCGTGCTCTCCCTGGAGGTCATCTGGACCTTCAAGGCCTTCGTGCAGATCTGGGTGATGACCCGGGGCGGCCCCGGCGACGCGACCACCATCCTGCCCGTGTACGCCGTCCAGACCGCCCTCGCCAACCAGCGCTACGACCTGGGCTCGGCCGCCTCCATGGTCACCGTCCTGCTGATGAGCGGCGTCCTCGTCCTCTACTTCCGCCGGCTCTTCCGCCAGGAGGGGGACCACCCGTGACCCCGACCCGCAGGCACGCCCCCCGGCGCGCGCTCCGCCGGCTCCCGCTCCTCGCGGCCGCCACGCTGACCGTGGCGATCTGCCTCTTCCCCGTCTACTGGATGCTCGCGACCGCCTTCAGGCCCTCCCGCGACATCCAGTCCTACGAACCCCGCCTCATCCCGCGGGAGTGGACCCTCGACCACTTCCGCACCGCGGTCCAGGCCGACGGTTTCGCCCTGTTCTGGCGCAACAGCGTCCTCGTCACCCTCGGCGCCGTCCTCCTCGCCCTGATCGTCGCCCTCGGCGCGGCGTACGCCGTCGCCCGGCTGCGCTGGCGCGGCCGCCGCCCGTTCATGCTGGCGGTCTTCATCGCCCAGATGGCGCCGTGGGAATCGCTGGTCATCCCGATCTACATCATCTCCCGCGACACGCACATGCTCGACCGGCTGCCGACCCTCACCCTCGTGTACTTCATGATCACCCTGCCGTTCACGGTGGTCGTGCTCCGCGGCTTCATCGCCGGCATCCCGCCCGAACTGGAGGAGGCGGCCCAGGTCGACGGCTGCACCCGCGTGGGCGCCTTCCGCCGGATCGCCTTCCCCCTGCTCGCCCCCGGCCTGATGGCCACCTCGCTCTTCGGCTTCATCACCGCCTGGAACGAGTTCACCTACGCCAACTTCCTCATCATCAAGCAGCAGGACAGCCGCACCCTGCCGGTCTGGCTCTCCTCCTTCCAGACCACCTTCGGCACGGACTGGGGGGCCACCATGGCCGCCTCCACCCTCTTCGCGCTCCCCGCGCTCGTCGTCTTCCTCGCCCTGCAACGCCACGTGACCTCGGGCCCCACCGCCGGAGGCGTCAAGGGCTGACCGACACGCCACCGCCACCCCGCCGCTCCCGTGCCGCGCGGCACCCGGCGCCCGCCGCCCCGCCCCGCGGACGGCCGGCGCACGGACCGCGCGCCCCGCAGAACACTGGAGACCCGCCCCGTGGACCTGCCCCGCCCCACCCGCCCCGAGCTCACCCTCGTGCCCCGCCCCGGCCGGCTCTCGCCCCGCCCCGGGCGCTTCCCCCTCGACACCGCCACCCGCCTGCGCGTCGCCCCCGGCGCCGAACGGGCCGCCGACCTCCTGCGCGGCTACCTGACCCCCGCGACCGGCCTGCGCCTGGAGCACGCCGAGGACGGCACCTTCGTCCTCGCGCTCGACCCCGCCCTCACCGGCCTCGGGGAGGAGGGGTACGGACTCACCGTCGCCGCCCACGGAGTGCTCCTGCGCGCCGCCCGCCCCACCGGCCTCCTCCGCGGCGTCCAGACGGTGCGCCAGCTCCTGCCCCCCGAAGTCCTCACCGCCCCGACCGGCCGGAACTCCGGCCCGTACGGCTCCGGTACGTACGGCTCCGAGCCCCCGGGGAGCGCCCCGCCCGGAGCCCCGCCGCCCCGGGTCGAACTGCCCGGCGTCGAGATCACGGACGTCCCCGCGCACCCCTGGCGCGGCATGCTCCTCGACGTCGCCCGGCACTTCCAGCCCGTGTCCTACCTCCGCCGCTTCGTCGACCTCCTCGCCCTCCACAAGCTGAACGTGCTCCAGCTCCACCTCACCGACGACCAGGGCTGGCGGATGCCGGTCGAGGCCTACCCGGGACTCACCGGGACCGGAAGCCGGCGGGCGCAGTCGATGGTGGGCCCCGCGGGCAGCGGCCGTTTCGACGGACGCGCGCACGGCGGCGCGTACACCCGCGCGGAACTCGCCGGCCTCGTCTCCTACGCCGCCGCGCGAGGGGTCGCCGTCGTGCCCGAGATCAGCGTGCCGGGACACACGCGGTCCGCCCTCGCCGCCTACCCCGAGCTGGGCAACTTCCCGGACCGGCGGCTCGACGTGTGGACCGAGTGGGGCGTCTGCCCCACCGTGCTCGGCGTCGGCGACCACGTCCTGGACTTCTTCCGCACCGTCCTGGACGAGGTGATGGACCTCTTCCCCGCCCCGTACGTCCACCTCGGCGGCGACGAAGTCCCCACCGGCGAGTGGGAGTCCAGCCCGGAGGCGATCGCCCGCGCGGCCCGCGAGGGACTGGCGGGCCCGCGCGAACTGCACGGCTGGTTCATGGCCCGGATGGCCGACCACGTCGACCGGGCGGGCCGCCGCCCGGTCGCCTGGGCCGAGGACGGCGCCACCCTGCCCCTGTCCTGCGCGGTGATGAGCTGGCGCACCCCCGAGCACGCCTGGGCCGCCGCCCGCCGGGGCCACGAGGTCATCCACGCCGACCACCGCCGCACCTATTTCGACTACGCCCGCGCGCCCGGCCCCGACGAGCCGGCCGCCCAGCCGGGCCACACCACCGACCTGCGGAGCGTGTACGGCGTCGACCTGCTGCCGCCCCCCGACGCGCCCGAACTCGCCGGAAGGGTCCTGGGCGTCCAGGGACAGCTGTGGACCGAGTTCGTCCCGACGCCCGCGCACATCGAGTACCTCACCTACCCCCGCCTGTGCGCCCTCGCCGAGCGGGCGTGGACCGCGACCGGCGACTGGCGGGACTTCCGCGCCCGGCTGGACGGCCACCGCTCCCGCCTGACCGCGCTCGGCGTACCGCACGACGCCCTCCCGGCCCGGCCGGCCCCCGCCCCCGCGTGAACCGGCCGTCCTCCCACCCCTCCCGCTTCCTCCCCCTCCCCTCCCCGATCCCTCCCGCCGGCCGGCGGGAGCGAACGAAAGGAAACCGTCTGATGAGCACCCGTGCCACCAGCCGCGCCACCCGGGCGGCCCTCGCGCTGACCGCGATCGTCGGCAGCGCCGTCCTGGCTACCTTCCCGCTCACGACCGCCTCCGCCTCCGAGGGCGGGGTCGCCGTCCAGTACCGCACCGGCGCCGGCGGGGCCACCGCCGACCAGAGCGAGCCGTGGCTGAAGGTGCGCAACACCGGCACCACCGGCGTGGCGCTGAACCAGGTCAAGATCCGCTACTACTTCAAGGCCGACTCGCCGACCGCCACGTACCGCTTCGCCTGCTCCTGGGCGGTCAGGGGCTGCTCGGCCGTCACCGGCACCTTCGGCACGCTCGCCCACCCCACCGCCACCGCCGACCGCTACCTGGAGATCGGCTTCACCTCCGCCGCCGGATCCCTCGCCCCCGGTGCCGACACCGGTGACATGCAGCTGCGCTTCCACCAGGCGAACTGGCAGCCCCTGAACCAGAGCGACGACTACTCCTTCGGCGGCACGCAGAGCGCGTACGCCGACTGGACCAAGGTCACCGCGCAGCTCGCCGGCGTGAACGTGTGGGGGACCGCCCCCGCCGGCAACGAGCCCACCGACCCGCCCACCACCCCGCCGACGACGCCGCCCACCACGCCCCCGGGCAACGGCGAGACCCTCTTCGACGACTTCTCGTACTCCTCGTACACCGATCCGGCCCTCGCCTCGCACGGATGGAGCGTCCGCTCGAACCCGGGCGGCCCCGGTGTCCCCGGAGCCACCTGGGACCCGTCGAAGGTCACCTTCGTCGACCAGGGCGGGAACACGGTGATGAACCTGGAGACCTCCAGTGCCGGCACCGGAGCGGGCACCGTGCACACCGAGGTCCTGACCAAGGCCACGAAGTTCAGGAACGGCACCTACGCGGCCCGGGTGAAGTTCTCCGACGCGCCCAAGTACGGCCCGGACGGCGACCGCGTCGTCCAGACCTTCTTCACCATCAACGACCTCAGGGCCCCGATGGCCGACGACTACGCCGAGTACGACTTCGAGTACCTGCCCAACGGCGGCTGGGGCGAGCCGGGCAACATCCTCTACACGACCTCCTGGGAGACCTACAACCCCGACCCCTGGCAGGCGGTCAACCAGCACAGCGAGAGCCGCACCAGCTTCGCCGGCTGGCACGACCTGGTCGTCACCATCGACGACAGCCGGATCACCTACTACGTCGACGGCGCGGTCTTCGGCACCCACGACGCGGCCTACCTGCCCGAACGGCCCATGTCCATCAACTTCAACCAGTGGCTGATCGACCTGAACGGCCAGCCGTCGACCGCTCCGCGCGCCTACGACCAGCAGGTCGACTACGTCCTGCACGTCAAGGACCAGGTCCTCACCCCGGCCCAGGTCGCCGCGAAGCTCGCCGCCCTGCGCGCCGCCGGCACGACCTTCGTCGACCAGGTCCCGGCGTCCTGACGCGCCGAGGGGAGGGGCCCGCCGCGGCGGGCCCCTCCCCTCACGTCCTTCCGGGGCGTCACCGTCCGGGCGTCGTCGCCCCCGTGGACTGCGAGGAGGCCGCGGGCGGGGCGTCGTTCAGGACGAGGGCCTTCGCCCTGAGGAACTCCTCCTCCGTGATGTCGCCGCGCGAGCGCAGCTCGGAGAGCCTGGCCAGTTCGTCGACGCTGTTGGGCCGGGCCGCGCCCGAGGCGGTCTCGCGGATGTACGCGTCGAAGTCCCGTTGCTGGGCCCGCGCCTGGGCGATCTCGCGCCGCCCCATGTCCTTGCCGCGGGCGATCACGTACACGAGCACGCCGAGGAACGGCAGCAGGATGACGAAGGCCAGCCAGCCCGCCTTGGCCCATCCGTTCATCTCGTGGTCCCGGAAGATGTCCATGATGATCCGGAACAGCAGGATGAACCACAGGATCCACAGGAAGAACCAGAGCATGCTCCAGAACACGCTGAGCAGGGGGTAGTCGTAGGCCAGGTACATGCTCTTCTCCGTTCTGGGAACCGCGAGGCCGGGAAGCCGCGGTGCGGCGTCGCCGTGTGTTGCCGTCCCCGGCGCTCAGGCCGGGGTGCGGGCGTCCGGGCCGTCCGGCCCGTCCGCGTCGGTGATGCCCGCCTTGCGCAGGGCGGACCGCCAGGCCAGGGCGAGCGCGGTCTCGGCGACGCCCAGCAGGACGAGCCAGAGGCCGAGCAGCCGGGTCAGGACCCGGGCCGACTCGGCCGGCATCGCCAGCACCACGATTCCCGCCGTGATGCCGAGGACGGCGAGCGAGATGACCAGGCCGCGGTGCGGCAGGTCCTTGGCCGCGAGGGCGCCGTACAGCGTGACGACGCCGGAGACCAGCCAGACCGCGCCCACCACGAGGGACAGCGCGCCGATCGTCTGGAGGGGGTGGCGCAGGCACAGCACGCCGCCCAGGACGAACAGCACGGCCACCAGCAGGCCGGCCAGCCGTTCGCCGGCCTCGCGGCGGCCGAAGACCATGACGAAGCGGAACCCGCCGGACACCAGCAGGTACAGCCCGACGAGCACCCCCAGGACGTGGAGGGTCGCCTCCGGCCAGACCAGGGCCAGGACGCCCGGCACGAGGGTGGCGATCGCCCCGCCCAGGAACCACAGCCAGGACCGTGCCAGCCGCTCCAGCTGTTCCTCGGGGTCGGACGCGCCGGCGGTCGCGCGCGTCCCGTCGGCGGGTCCGCCGCGAGGCGGAGCACCGTACGGAGAGGCCATGTCTCCTCCTCTCCTCTCCGTGCCGCGCGGGCGGCCGGAGGGCACGGGATCCCAGCCGGCGAAAACCGGAAGGAATATCCGATGTGTGGCGTATTGACCGTACCGTGTGGCGCGTCGGCTGTCTCGCGCAGCGTCAGCGCCGAGCTACGGAGCAGGACGGAGGCCCCCGCCCCCGCCCCTTCTTCCTCCTCCGCCCCTCCCCGGTCACTCGGTCCGCAGGGCCGTGGCGGTACGGGCCCCGGCCGCCCAGCCGGCGGGCGGCAGGGCGCCCAGGACGGCGATGACCAGGCCGCCGAGGGCGAGCGGCACCACCTCGGCCGCGTCGTAGACGGCGAGGACGGAACCGGGGAAGCGGAGGCCCGCGCCGTCGCCCATCGTGGGCACGACCCACCCGTGCAGCAGCATCCCGAGCGGCACCCCCACGGCGCCCGCGACCAGCCCCGTCACGACCACGGAGGTGAGGACCATCGCGACGGTCTGCCGCGGGGTCATGCCGAGAGCCTTGTGGATCCCGATCTCCCGGACGCGCTCGCGGGTGTCGAGCAGCACGCCGTTCAGCACGCCGAGCGCGGCCACGGCCACGAGCACCAGCGTGAGGCCCACCGAGAGGGCGTTGAGCGTGACGACCATGTCACTGCCCCCGCCGGGCCCGCCGGCCCGCGCGGTGACCCCCGCCCCCGCCAGCCTCCCGTTCAGTTCCCGGACGTACGCGGACACGTCGGTGCCGGGCCGCACCGCGATGTGGTGGCTCGTCCCCGTGAGGTCGGGGCGCGCGGCCGCGAGCGACGAGGCGTCGGTGAAGACCTGCCTGCCGTCGTTGCGGGGGTCGAGCACCTCGCCCACGATCCGGACCGTGACCGGCGCGGCGAAGCCGTCCACGGTGACGGAGTCTCCGATCCCCGTGCCCGTGGCGGACAGGAAGGCCGTCGGGACCACGGCTTCGCCCGGCCCCTCGAACCAGCGGCCCGAGACCATCGCGTAGCCGCCCCAGGAGGCGTCGCCGGTGAAGGCGACGACGTCGACGACACCGCCCACACCGGCCACCGTCGCCCGGAGCCGCGCCGCGCCGTAGTGCTTCGCCGTCCCGGCGGCGGACCCGACGGCCTCGGCGACGCGCGCCGGGTCAGCCACCGGCGGCCCGCCGGAGCGGGGTCCGCCCGGCCCGGGCTCCGGCCGGGGGCCGGACACGACGACGTCGGCCGCGTCATGGGCCCTGGCCTCCATCACCCGGCCGAGCGACCCGGCCATCCCCACCGTGAACGTGACGGCGACGGTGCCGAACAGGACCGCCACACCCATGGCCAGGGCCCGGGCGGGCCGCGCGAACGGCCGGACCAGGCCCAGGGCGACCGGCTGCGGCAACGGCAGCCGTCCGGCCGCCCGGGCGGCCCACCGCCCCCGCCCCGCAGGGGCGGCGCGCCCGACGGCGAGCGCGTCGACCGTCCGCAGCCGCCCGGCCCGCCAGGCACTCGCCCACGCGGTCACGGCCACCAGGCCCAGCACCCCGGCGACCACCGCGCCGTCGACCCAGGGGACGACGCCGGCGGACGAGGCGCCGTACACCTCCCCGGTCTCGGCCAGGACCGGCACGGCCAGCACGTGGCCGGTGAGCACGCCCAGCGCCGAACCCACCGCCGCCGGCACCAGCGCCTGACCCGTGTACGCCCGCACGACCTGCCCCGGGGTGAAGCCGACGGCCTTCAGGACGCCGATGCGGCGCGTGGCCGTGCCGACGGCGGACGCCACGACGTTCCCGACGACGAGCACCGACATGACCAGACCCAGCGCGCCGAACGCGACCAGGAACGGCACGTAGACGGCGGTGTCGCGGGCGGCGTCCTCCCGCACGGTGAGCCACGACCGCTGCCCGAGGACCGCGCCCGGCGGCAGACCGCCCGTCACGGCCCCGCCGCCCGCGGCGACCTGGGCGGCCGTGTCCGCCTCGGCGAAGCGGTAGAGCATCTGGAAGCCCCCGCCGCCGGGAGCGGTGAGCGCCGGCATCTGCGACGGCACCACCCACGCGTCGGCGGTGTCCGTGACCGACCGCGCCACCCCGACCACCGTCAGGGCCGGACCGCCCGGCAGGTCAGGGAAGGAGACCGCCGCACCCACGACCGGTGGCAGCGCGGAGCCGGCGGCCAGGACGATCTCGCCCGGGCGGGCCGCCCACCGCCCGTCGACCAGCTCCACCTCGTCCACGTCCCGGCCGGGGCCGCCCCGCCCGACCACGGTCATCGGCCACCCGGAGCCGGGGCCGTCCGACCGCGGGACGACCGTCGCCGTACGGAACGGGCCTGCCGCGCCGCTCACCCCCTCGGCGCTCCCGGACGCCGCCAGCCGCCCGGCCGCCACCCTTCCCGCGTCGAACCGCACCGACAGGTGCGCGCCGCGCTGCCGGGCGAAGGCGTCGTCGAAGGGCGCGCCCGACACCACCAGCAGCGACCCGCCGAGGACGGACGCGGCCACCGCGATCAGCGCGGCCAGGGCGATCACCAGCGTCTGCACCCGGCGCCCGCGCACCCCCGAGCGCACCACCGCGCCGAGCGCGCTCATCGGACGGCCCCCGGAGCGTCCGCGGTCCCCGGTCCCGTGCCGAGGCCCGGGGAGGGGACGTCCTCGACGACCCGGCCGTCCGCGATCCGGACCGTGCGGTGCGTGCAGGAGCGGGCCAGCGCCGGATCGTGGGTGACCACCACCAGGGTCTGCCCCTCCGCGTGCAGCGCGGAGAGCAGCCGGCCCACCTCCTGCCCGGCGGCGGTGTCCAGGGCCCCCGTCGGCTCGTCGGCCAGGAGCAGCGCCGGCCGGTTCATCAGCGCCCGGGCCACCGCGACCCGCTGCCGCTCGCCGCCGGACAGCCGCCCCGGCAGGGCCCGGGCGTGCCGGGCGACGCCCAGCACCTCCAGGAGCTCCGCCGCCCGCCGCCGGGCCCCGCCGCGGGCGGCACCGGCCAGGCGCGCGGGCAGGACCACGTTGTCCAGGACCGTCAGGTCGTCGAGCAGGTGGAAGAACTGGAAGACCATGCCGACCTTCGCCCGCCGGTGGAGCGCCGCCCCGGCCTCGCCCAGCCGGTCCACCCGCACCCCGTCCACGGTGACGGTCCCCTCGTCGGGCCGGTCCAGACCCGCGATCAGGTGGAGCAGCGTCGACTTGCCGCTGCCCGAGGGGCCGACGATCGCGACGGCCTCGCCCCGCCGCACGGTCAGCGACACCCCGTCCAGGGCGGGCGGCCCGCCGCCGTACCGGCGGCTCACCCCGCACAGCTCGATCACGGGTCGGTTCATCGGCAACTCCTCGGTGGGCACGACGGTCTGAGGGCACGCTAGGAGCGGACCCGGCCCGCCCGCGTCGGCCGCCCGGACCCTCCGGGGTACCGCGCCGGGAGCACCGGCCCGGACGTCATCCCCGAGACGTAGGCGAGCGGTGTACGCCGCACCGCGAAAGCAGCCGCGCGGGCGGATTCCCGGCCGTGCGGCGACGGCGACAATGAACCGGTGACGGATCCACGGACAGCGCCGGAACGACTGCGGGAGGCCGCCCGCGGGGCCTTGCGCGCACTCGGGCGCCCGAGCGGCCCCCCGCCCCGGCCCACCCCGCGCGCCCGGCTGTTCGACGTGCTGCTGGCCCTGCTCCTCGGCGCCGTCACCGTCTACTACGGCATCGACAACGTCGGCGTCGTCCTGGTGCGCGAGATCGCCCCGGGCATGGAGCGCGTCGTCCTGCGGCGCCCGTCGGGAACGGGCGGCCTCGCCCTCATGGTGACGCTCGCGGTCATCGCCTCCGGCGCGCTCGCGCTGCGCCGCCGCCACCCCCTCGCGGTGCTGTGCGTGGTCACCGCCGCCACCCTGGCCACGCCGCAGAGCGTGCTGCGGCTGACCTTCTACGCCTTCGTCATCGCCGTCTACAGCGCGGCCGTGTACAGCCCCTACCGCGTGGCGACGCTGACCGCGCTGCCCGTGGCGGTCGCCCTCGTCGGCACCTCGGGGAACTCGGTGACGCCCATCGTCCCCAACGAGTACATCGCCCTGCTGATCCTGGCGCCCATGGCGGTGGCCGCCGTCGGCCTGCGCACCTGGAAGCTCCGGACGGATGAGGGCCGCACCCGGCTCTCCGCCCTGGAACGCGAACAGGCCGAGGCGCTGCGCCGGGCCGTCGAGCACGAACGGGCCAGGATCGCCCGCGAACTCCACGACGTCGTCACGCACAACGTCAGCGTGATGATCATCCAGGCGGGAGCCGCCCGCACGATCATGAAGACCTCCCCGGAACAGGCCGGCGAGGCGCTGCTCGCCGTCGAGGCGGGCGGCCGGGCGGCCATGACCGAACTGCGCCACGTCATGGGGCTGCTCACCATGGCGGACGACGACTCCGACGGCCCGGACGGGGAGGCGGACGCGGAACTGGCGCCGCAGCCGGGCCTGGACCGGCTGGAGACGCTCGTCGGCCGGGTCCGGGACGCCGGCCTGCCGGTCGCCCTGACGGTGACCGGCCCGCCCCGCCCCCTCCCGCCGGGCCTCGAACTCGCCGCGTACCGCGTGGTCCAGGAAGCCCTGACCAACACCGTCAAGCACGCGGCCGGCGCCACCGCCGCCGTCACCGTCGAGTACCGCCCGGAGCGGCTCCGGGTCGAGGTCACCGACACCGGCGGCCGCCCGGGCACGGGAACCGGCAGCGGCCGGGGCCTGATCGGCCTGCGCGAACGCCTCGCCGTCCACGACGGCACCCTGCACGCGGGCCGGCGCCTGACCGGCGGCTACCGTGTGGAGGCCCTGATCCCCCTGGAGACGCCTTGACCCAGCCGCCGCGTGTGCTCCTCGCCGACGACCAGACCCTGGTCCGCACCGGATTCCGCCTGATCCTCGGCGCGGACGGCATCGACGTCGTCGCCGAGGCGACCAACGGGGCGGAGGCCGTCGACGCCGTCCGCAGGACCCGCCCCGACGTCGTCCTCATGGACGTGCGGATGCCCGAGATGGACGGTCTGGAGGCCACCCGCCGCATCCTCACCGGCACCGCCGACGCCCCCCGCGTCGTCATCCTCACCACCTTCGACCTCGACCGGTACGTCTACGCGGCGCTGTCCGCCGGAGCCAGCGGCTTCCTCCTCAAGGACGTCACCCCCGAGCAGCTGACCGCGGCCGTCCGCACCGTCCGCACCGGCGACGCCCTCCTGGCCCCCGCCATCACCCGCCGCCTCGTCCAGCGCTTCACCCGCCGGGGTGGCGACACCGATGTCCTCCACCGCGACCTCGCCGCCCTCACCCCGCGCGAGCTGGAGGTCCTCACCCTCCTCGCCCGCGGCCTGAGCAACGCCGAACTCGCGGCCCGCCTCCACCTCGCCGAGGCGACCGTCAAGACCCACGTCGCCCGCATCCTCGCCAAACTCAAGCTCCGCGACCGGGTCCAGGCCGTCATCGTCGCCTACGAGACGGGCCTGGTCGGCCCCGGAACCTCCGGGGAGCGCCCCGGGGAGTGAGCCCGCCCGCACCCGCCCGCGCGGCGGCCCGCGGTGGCTAGGGTGGGCGCGGAGGGGGAGGTGCGTCGCGATGGGCGGGACGGACGCGGGGCCGGGGCGGGACGGAGTGCTGCCCGGGGCGGTGCGCGGGGGACTCGCGGTGACGGCGGTCCTCGCCGCGCTCGTGGTCGTGGCCCTCGGGGTGCGGTACGGAGGGGACGGCGCGCCCGGGCGGGTGGACGCCCGGGTGTGGGCGCTGACGGGCGGACCGGGGCCCTCCTGGCGGGCCTTCGCCGAGGCCGTGGACTTCCTGGGAGAGCCGGTGGGGGCGGCGGCGCTCGTCCTCGGCACGGCCACGGGGTGCCTGCTGCTACGGCGGCCCCGCGCGGCCGTCCTCGTCGTCGCCGGGACCGGCGCGGCCGTGGCCGCGACGACGCTGCTCAAGCCCGCCGTCGGGCGGACCATCCACGGCGGGCACCTCGCCTTCCCGAGCGGGCACACCGGCTTCCTCACCGCGTACGCCCTCGTGGTGGCGCTGCTCGTGGCCGGCCGGCTCGGCCTCGGACGGCCGGCCGGCCTCTCGCTCGTCCTCGCCGCCGGGACGGCGGCCGGCGCCGTCATGGGCTGGGCCCAGATCGTGCTGGACGCGCACTACCCGACCGACGTCCTCGGCGGCTGGGCCACCGCGCTCGCGGTGGTGCCGGCGACCGCCTGGGCGGTCGACCGGGTCGCCGGCACCGGTCCGCGGACGGGGCGCTGAGCCCCCGTCACCTCAGGCGCGGCGGCGGAACACCGGCTTCACCGGCCGGCCGGCCGGCCAGGCGCCGGCGCCGCCGGCGTCCAGCGCCTTCCGGTAGACCGCGCAGGCCTCGGCCACCACGTCGACGGTCCGGTCGACGTCGGCGTCGGTGAGGGCGCCGCTCACCACGAAGGACGGGGCCAGCACCCCGCCCGCGAGGAGCCGGTGCAGGAAGAGGGTCCGGTACTCCTGCGACGGCCGCCCGTCCCCGTCGAGCGTGGCGAAGACCAGGTTGCTGGGGCGGCCCCGTACGACGACGTGGTCGCCGACCCCCATGGCCGCCGCCGCCTCGCGGACCCCGGCCGCCAGCCGCTCGCCGAGGGCGTGCAGCCGCGCCGTGACGCCCTCCTCGACGTAGGTCTCCTGCACGGCCATCGCCGCGGCCAGCGCGTGCGTCTCCGCGCCGTGCGTGGTGGACAGCAGGAAGACCCGGTCGCCGGAGTGGCGCAGCCCGCCCCGCTCCATCAGCGCGCGGCGCCCGGCCAGCGCGGAGACCGCGAAGCCGTTGCCCAGCGCCTTGCCGAAGGTGGAGAGGTCGGGGACGACGCCGTACAGGCCCTGCGCACCCGCCTCGGACCAGCGGAAGCCGGTGATCATCTCGTCGAAGACGAGGACGCACCCGTGCCGGTCGGCCAGTTCGCGCAACCCGGCGAGGTAACCGGGCGGGGGCTCGGTGTGGGTGGCGGGTTCGAGGATCAGGCAGGCGATCTCGTCCGGGTGGCGGGCGAGCAGCTCCTCCGCGGCGGCCAGGTCGCCGTACGGGAAGGTCACCGTGAGGCCGGCGGTGGAGGCCGGGATCCCCGCGTTCATCGGCGTGGTGGCGATGAACCAGTCGTCGACGGAGAAGAACGGATGGTCGGCGCAGAGGGCCACCAGCGGGCGCCCGGTGGCCGCGCGGGCCAGCCGCACCGCGGCGGTCGTGGCGTCGGAGCCGTTCTTCGCGAACTTCACCATCTCCGCCGTCGGCACCGTGGCCAGGAAGCGCTCCGCCGCCTCGATCTCCACGACGGACGGGCGGACGAAGTTGCTGCCGCGGTCGAGCTCCCGCCGCACCGCCTCGGTCACCCGCGGGTGGGCGTGGCCGAGGCTGACCGACCGCAGCCCGGAGCCGTACTCGACGTAGCGGTTGCCGTCGACGTCCCACACGTGGGCGCCGCGGCCGTGGCTGATGACCGGCGCGAGGCCCTCGGGGTACTGGTCGTCGCCCTTGGCGTAGGTGTGCGCGCCCCCGGGGACCAGGGCGTGCAGACGTTCGTTGGCCGCGCGCGACCGGGGGAGCGCGAACTCTTCGGTGCTCATGCCGGCCTCAGCCCTCCATCCGCTTCAGGGCCTCGGCCAGGCCGGGCGCCTCCCGGTCCCGGCGGGACACCGAGGTGACCGGCAGCGGCCAGGGGACGGCCAGTTCGGGGTCGTCGAAGGCGATCGTCACGTCCTCGGCCGGATCGTGCGGGCGGTCGATCCGGTACGAGGTGTCGGCGGTGTCGGTCAGCGCCTGGAAGCCGTGCGCGCACCCCGCCGGGATGTACAGGGTCGCCTGCGTCTCGCCGGACAGTTCGAAGAAGGCCCGGTTCCGGAAGGTCGGGGAGTCCGGCCGCAGGTCCACGACGACGTCGAAGACCCTGCCGTACGAGCACCGCACCAGCTTGGCCTCGCCGGCGCCGGAGCGCAGGTGCAGTCCGCGCACCACGCCCCGCGCCGAGCGGGACAGGCTGTCCTGCACGAAGGCGTCCGGGTCGAGGCCCACCGAGCGGACGACGTCGGCGTCGAAGGTGCGGCAGAAGAAGCCGCGTTCGTCGGCGTGCGGCGTCGGCTCGAAGAGGACGGCGCCGTCGATCTCGGGGACTTCGGTCGCTTTCATGGGGTCTCCCGCGGGGTTGGGACGTGGTCGGCGGCCGGGAACAGGGCCGCGGTCAGGGCGGTGAACTGCCGGTCGAGCTGCCGGGCGGCGACCGCGTTCCGCTCGGTCAGGGTTCGCCGCAGCTCCGGCGCGTGCTTCTCCAGCTCCAGGAACTGGCCGAGCAGCCGGTCCGGGTCGACCGCGCGGGCCGGGTGGCAGTACGCGCCGAGCCCCATCCGGGCCATGAGCGCGTCGCTCTTGGCCGCGTAGCTGAGCGCGAGCGTCGGCACGCCGGCCTTCAGCGCGCACACCAGGTTGTGGTAGCGGGTCGCCACCACCGCGTCGGCGGCGGCCATCTCCTCCATCAGGCCGGCCAGCGACGCCGCCCCGGCCGCGCTGACCAGCGGCGAGTCCACCGCGTCGAGGATCGCGGCGACCACCGGCGCGTCGCAGGCGTCGCCGGTGACCAGCCGCACCGGCCGGCCGTCCGCGACCAGGGCGCGCACGAAGCGGGTCGTCCCGTCGAGGTAGCGCCGGTGGATCTCCTCGGCCCCGGCCCGGTCGTCGTCGCCGCCGCGGAAGGCCATGACGCCGACGCAGACCGTCCCCGGCGGCCCGGCGGGGGCGGGGGAGGGCGGCGCCGGCAGCGCGAAGGCGAGGTCCGGGTGGACCCCGTCGCGCGCGGTGTCCACGCCCATCGCCCGCATCGCGGCACGGGACGGCTCGTCCCGGTAGGACCGGTACGCGGCGAGCCGCGCCGACCACCGCACCAGGGCCCGCGTCGCCCGGTTGCGGATCGGCGCGGCGCCGACCCCGACCAGCGCGACCCGGGTGCGGGTCAGCCTGCCGCTCGCGCAGAGCAGGAAGAGGGCGTACGGGAAGCCCCACGGCCGCAGCGGCAGCGTGGCCTCCAGGACGCCCATGCCCGGCACGACCACCACGTCGTGCCGGCGCGTCCAGGCCGCCGTGCGGACGGCGTCCACGAGCTTGCCCGCGGCCTTCCCGGCGACCGCGCCCGCACGGGACGCGGTCCGGTACTCCCCCCGGTACCAGTGCAGCCGGGTCGCGGGGATCCCGTACCGGGCCGTGACCGCCTCGGGGCCGCCGCACAGCGCGTCGACGACCGCCTCCGGGTGCGCGGCGCGCAGGTACCCGAGCACCGCCTCCAGGGAACCGTCGTTGCCGAGGTTGCCGGAGCCGAGCAGGCCGAACACCCCCACACGGACCGGGCTCACCGCCCCCGTCCCTCGCGCCCGGCGACGAGGGCGTCGACGGAGACGGTGAGCGCGGCCGGGTCGACCGGGGCGCGGTCCTCGACCCGCTCGCCGGCCCCCGGCCGGGCCCGGCTGGCCGCCCACTCCACGAGGTGGCGGTAGCAGGCGCGCCGGTCGGCCGACGACAGCGGCGCCCGCCGGATCGCCGCGACGAACCCCCAGACGTACTCGGCGAGCAGCCGGGGCGTCGGGTGCAGCGGCCCGGCCCTGCGCGGGTCCAGGTTCACGCACCGGGAGCGCTTGGACGGGTTCGCCCGCTCGGCGCGGGTGGGGTGGTCGCGGCGGAAGTACAGCAGCTCCGGCACCTGGTGGAAGGGACCGTGCAGGCCGATCTCGCCGACGAAGGTGCGGTCCGCGTGGTGGTAGCTGTCGTGCGGCTTCACCCGGCGCAGCACGTCCGCCCGCATCACGCCGTAGAAGTCGTCGCCGCCCGGCTCGAACAGCATGCTGCGAAAGCGCGTCGGCGCGTGCGGGGAGGCCGTGGCGAGGCCGTACGCGTACGGCACCTTCACCCGGCCGTCGCCGTCGATGACCGCCTGGTCGGCGTGGGCCAGGATCACCTCCGGCCGCTCGTCGAGCGCCTCCACGCAGCGCCGCAGCAGGTCCCGGGCGTACAGGTCGTCGTGCGAGGCCCACTTGAACAGCTCGCCGCGGCACTGGGTGAACACGTAGTTGTGGTTCGGCGCCGCGCCGATGTTCCGGGGCAGCCTGAGGTAGCGGATCCTCTCGTCCCGCGCGGCGTACGCGCGGCAGATCTCCTGCGTCCCGTCGGTCGAGGCGTTGTCGGAGACGACCAGCTCGAAGTCCTCGTAGGTCTGGCCGAGCAGGGCGTCCAGCGATTCGGCGAGGTACTCCTCGCCGTTGTACACGGGCAGGCCGATGCTGAGCCGGGGTCCGGCGGTCATGGTGTCCTCGCTTCACGGTTCGGTTTCTGGTGGTGCTCGCGCAGGGCGGACCGCAGCTGGACCCACCACACGGTCGAACTGGCCAGCGTCGCCGCGGCGACGCCCCAGGCGGAGCCGGCCGCACCGGCCGCGGCGGCCCCGCCGAGCCCGCCGGCGGCGTAGCCGGCGGAGGCGAAGAGCTGGGCGCGCAGACTGCGCCGGGCCGCGCCGAGCGCGCGCAGCCCGGCCGCCGCGCCGGTGCCGAGGCCGGCGCCCGCGACCCCGAGGGCGGCCGGCACGACGAGCGCGGAGGCCGAGGGCCAGACCTCGTCGAGCACGAGGACGCCGGCCCGGTCCGGCACGAGGAGCAGCGCCGCGCCCCACAGGAGCGCGGCGACGGCCTGCCCGCCGCCGAGGAGGAGACAGAACCGGCCCAGCCGGTCCGGCGCCCGCCTGAGCACCCGGGCCGCCTCCGCGACGGTGACCAGGGACAGCCCCATCAGGACGGCGAGGAACGGGCCCAGCAGCAGCTCGGCGCCCCGCACCGCGCCCACCGCGCCCACCCCGGCGAGCGCCCCCAGACCGTAGGCCCGCAGCTGGCTCGCCCCGCTGAGGCTGACGTTCTCGGCGAGGTACCGGTAGCCGAGGTCGCGCTGCTCGCGCAGCCACCCGCGCGCCCCGGCCACCCGGGGCCGGATGCCGGACTGGAGGCAGCCGTACGCCGCGGCCACCGCCGCGGACCCGCCCCAGGCGAGCACGAACGCGGCCACGCTGCCCACGCGGGCCGCCACGACCATGGCCGGGACGAGCGCGACGCCCCACACCACGTCGTTGACGAACGCCTTCCGTCCGTCGCCCGCGGCGAAGAACGCGAAGCGCCAGGCGTCCTGGAGCAGCAGCGCCGGCAGGACCGCGCCGAGGCAGGCGAACGCCGGCCCCACGTCGCCGCCGAGGGCGAGGCCGGCCGGCAGGCACACCGCCCCGATGACGGCACCGACTCCCAGCGCGGCGCCCGAGGACCGGGCCGCCGCCGCGCGCCAGGAGGCCTCCGGCACGCCGCTGAACCGCACCACCAGCGGGTCGGTGGCCAGTCCGCGGGAGACGTTGAGCACCACGCCGTAGGTCACCCAGGCGAGACCGAACACGCCGAACGCGGTCACGCCCAGCGAGCGCGCCACGTAGACGCCCACCGCGAAGTTGGACACGCTGGAGGCCGCCTGGTCGGCGAGCCCCCAGGACAGCCGGCCGGCGAGGGCCCGCCGGCCGGATCCGGCCGGCGCCGCCGTCTTCTCCTCCTTCTCGGTGGTCACCGGCCTCACGCCTTGATCAGCCCGGCGGCGCGCAGCGCGTCGGCGGCGTCGGCGACGGTGTCGAACGGCAGCCCGGCCCGCTCGGCGACGTCCAGCAGACCGTGCTCGCCGTCGGAGAGGCTGAGCACCCACAGCATCGCCATCTGCGCCTGCCGCGCGTCGCTGCGGCCGCCGAGGGACTCGTACAACCCCCGCCGTCCGAGCTGCGGTTCGCCGTACGGACTCAGGTTGAGGTACCGCCGGTTGCGGTCGAGCACCGCGAACGCCTCGCGGCACACGGCGAGGGTGTCCTCCATCGCCTCCGGAGAGACGAAGTCCGGGTTGTCCGCCGAGGTGTGGTACTCGGGATAGCCGGCGTACGGCGTGCGGCTGAGCGACCCCACGCCGAGGTCGAACCCGGGCGAGCAGTACTGCCGCTCGTCGTAGCCGTACGGCGTGAACTCCGTGACGCGGTGCGGGCGTCCGGACGCCTCCAGGACGTGCCGCATCACCCGGTCGATCTCCGCGTCGCCGCGTCTGCTCCGCTTGTACGTCAGCCGGCCGCGGTCGCCCGCGCAGGCCAGCACGAGCCCGTGCTTGACCCGGTCGATCCGCTCCGCGTTGCGGGCCAGCCAGGTGATCGCCCCGATGGTGCCGGGGGCGAAGACGAACCGGTAGGTGTGGTACGGCTTCCGCTCC
Organism: Streptomyces sp. NPDC058758; assembly: GCF_042746075.1. Lineage (NCBI taxonomy): Bacteria > Bacillati > Actinomycetota > Actinomycetes > Kitasatosporales > Streptomycetaceae > Streptomyces > Streptomyces sp. NPDC058758. The sequence goes on from NZ_JBHYPS010000042.1 coordinate 25,076, forward strand.
GCCAGCTCCCGGGCGAGGTGCACCGCCACCGCGACGCCCGCCAGGTTGTCGTTGGCCAGCGACGGGTGGCAGACGTGACAGGAGACGAGCACCTCGTCGGAGACCTCCCCGGGCACCACGTGCTCGGCGTAGGTGAGGTGCCCGTCGGCGAGCGTGGAGTCGATCCGCACCTCGTACTCGCCGTCCGGCAGCCCGTCCAGGGTCTCCTGCGCCAGGCAGAAGCCCCACTCCGGCGCGTAGTAGCTCGTGCGGTACGGCACCCAGGACGGGTGCTCCGGCAGGGTGTGGAGGTGCGCGCGCAGCTCCGACAGCGGCATGGTGGCCGACACCGGCACGCTGTAGCCCAGCACGTGCAGGCTGGACGCGGCGAAGTCGACGACCCGCCGGCCGGAGCCGTCGGCGACGTAGGCGTCCCGGATGTTCCACTCCTGCGGCACCGTCCAGTCGAGCACCCGGGTCCCGGTCGGCACCTCGTGCACCCGGAGCGGGATGTGCTCGCCGACGATGTCCAGGGTGGCGCGCACCCCGTCGCCCGTGATGCTCCGGCACAGCGGGTACAGCCGCTCCACCAGCGCGTGCATCTCCTCGCCGGGCGTCATCGGCGCCACCGCAGGGTGCCGTCGACGGCACCGGCGTCCGCGGCCGCGCGCAGCACGGCCAGCCGGGTGAAGCGCCGCTCGAAGTCCTCGCGGGTCAGGCCGTGCTCGCGGTAGGCGTCGGCGAGTTCGAGCGCGCCCCGCTTCACCGTCCACTCGCAGTCGAAGCCGGGGACCGCGGCCCGGAAGCGGGAGAAGTCCACGCGGTACGACCGCGGGTCGGCGCCGGTCTCGCCGGTGATCACCACCTTCGAGCCCGCCACCGCCTCGGCGACCTGCCCGGCGATCTCGGCCACCGTCACGTTGTTGACCTCGCTGCCGATGTTGAACGCCCGGTCGTGCACCGCCTCCCGGGGCGCCGTCAGCGCCGCCGTGAAGGCGCGGGCGATGTCGGCCGCGTGCACCAGCGGACGCCAGGGCGTGCCGTCGGAGAGGACCAGGACCTCGCCGGACAGCAGCGCGTGCCCCACCAGGTTGTTCAGCACGATGTCCGCGCGCAGCCGGGGCGAGAAGCCGAAGGCGGTGGCGTTGCGCAGGTACACCGGGGTGAAGTCGGCGTCGGCCAGCGCGCGCAGGTCGTCCTCGACCCGCACCTTCGACTCCGCGTACGGCGTCACCGGGCGCAGCGGCGCGTCCTCCGCCACCAGCTCGTCGCCGCCGGCGGCGCCGTACACCGAGCACGTCGACGCGTACAGGAAGCGCCGCACCCCGGCGTCGCGGGCCAGCCGCGCGAGGCGCACCGACGCGTGGTGGTTGATGTCGTAGGTCAGCTCCGGAGCCAGCGACCCCAGCGGGTCGTTGGAGAGCGCGGCCAGGTGGATCACGGCGTCCACCCCGGCCACGTGCTCGGCCGTGACGTCGCGCAGGTCCACCCGGTGCCCGGCCGGGTCCGCGGGCGCCGGGCCGAGGACGCTGTCGGCGAAGAGCCCGGAGTCGAGGCCGACGACCTCGTGCCCGGCGGCTTCGAGGACTGGGGCCATCACGGTGCCCAGGTACCCCTGGTGTCCGGTCAGCAGTACGCGCACGATTCATTCCCCCAGGTCGAGAGTGAGTTTGGTGACGTCGAACGCCTCGGCGTACCGCGCCTGGCACTCGATGCCGCGGATCCGGGCAAGCCCCAGGAAGGCCTCCCGGTCGTACCAGGGCCGGTGCCGCTGCGAGGGGTAGTGCTCCTGGAGCAGCCGGACCTTGTCCTCGGCGGTCTCCGGCGTCAGCGGCTGGTACGCGTTCGGGCGGCCGAGGTCGCCGTCCCACTTGACGATCTCGTAGCCGAGCACCAGGTGGTCGCGGAAGGCGGTGGGGACCAGCCGCGCGAGACCCCGGTGGTCCTGGTGCGCGTCGGCCGTGCGCGGCGCCAGCACCACGTCGGGATCCGTCGCCGCGCGCAGCTCCTCGACCGCCGCCTTCGCCTCGTCCCAGTACGCGGGCAGCCGGCCGTCCGGCAGCTTGAGCACGGTCAGCCGCAGGTCGGCCCCCGGGCAGAAGGCCGCGAGCGCGGCCCGCTCCTCCCGCTCCCGCTCGCCGCCCCCGCCGGAGAGCACCAGCGCGTCGACGCGGACGCCCGCCCGCGCCCGGCAGACCGTCAGCAGCGTGCCCCCGGCCCCGATGGCGATGTCGTCGCAGTGCGCGCCGACCGCGGCGACCCGCTCCAGGGGACGGGTCCCGAGCCCGATCACGCGCCCACCCCCGCGCCGCCGCGCTCCCACACGGCCCACGGCCGGTCGCCCCGGGCGTACGCCTCGTCGAGCGCGGCCTTCTCCTTTACGGTGTCGGTCGGCTTCCAGAAGCCGCGGTGCCGGTGCGCCACCAGCCGGCCCTCCTTCGCCAGCCCGGCGCAGCCGTCGGCGACCAGGTCCCCGCCCTCGGGTATGTGGTCGAAGACCTCCTGGCGGAGCACGAAGTAGCCGCCGTTCTCCCACAGCGGCAGGTCGCTCACCGGGGTGATGCCCCCGACCAGGCCGTCCTCGCCCAGGTCCACGCAGTGGAAGGACGACTGCGGCGGCACCACCATCATCGACGCGCCCGCGTCGCGCCGCTCGAAGCGGTCGATCATCTCCGGCAGCGGGGCGTCGGTCAGCACGTCGGCGTAGTTGGCGAGGAACATCTCGTCGCCGTCCAGGTGGTGGCGCACCCGGCGCAGCCGCTCCCCGATCGGCGACTCGATGCCGGTCTGCGCGAAGGTGATCGTCCAGTCGGCGATGTCCGTGGACAGCAGCTCGGTCCGCCCGCCCCGCAGTACGAAGTCGTTGGACGTCGTCTCCTCGTAGTTGAGGAAGAAGTCCTTGATGTGGTGGGCGCCGTAGCCCAGGCACAGGATGAACTCCTTGTGCCCGAAGTAGGCGTAGTAGCGCATCACGTGCCAGATCAGCGGCCGGGGTCCGACCATCGCCATCGGCTTGGGCACGTCGTCGGAGGCGCCGGCGCGCATGCGCAGCCCGTAACCGCCGCAGAACAGGACGACCTTCATCGCGTCACCTCGACGATGCTCAGTTCCGGGATGGGGAAGACCAGCCGGCCGCCCCACTCGTGCACGTACGACAGCTGCTCGACCAGCTCGTCCCGCAGGTTCCACGGCAGCACCAGCACGTAGTCCGGCCGGTCGGCGGCGATCCGCTCGGGCGGCAGCACCGGGATGCGGGTGCCCGGGGTGAACCTGCCGTGCTTGTACGGGTTCCGGTCGACCGTGTACGCGAGCAGGTCGGGCCGGACGCCGCAGTGGTTGAGCAGGGTGTTGCCCTTGCCCGGCGCGCCGTAGCCGACGACCGTCTCGCCGCGCTCGGCCGCCTCGATCAGGAACCGCAGCAGGTCCCGGCGCACCTTGGCCACCCGCGCGGAGAACTCGGCGTACCCGGACAGCTCCTGGAGCCCGGCGGCCTTCTCCCGGTCCAGGACCTCGGCCACCCGCGCGCTCGGCCCGCCCGCCGCCTCGGCCGGCCGGGCCCACAGCCGGATGGACCCGCCGTGCGTCGGCAGCAGCTCGACGTCCACCAGCGCGAGCCCGCCGCTCGCCAGGGCCCGGATCGCGGACGCGACCGTGTAGTACTGGAAGTGCTCGTGGTAGATCGTGTCGTACTGGTTCTCCTCGATCAGCGTCAGCAGGTGCTGCACCTCGATCGAGACCCAGCCGTCGTCCGCGACCAGCGCGCGCAGCCCCCGGGTGAAGCCGACCACGTCGGGGATGTGCGCGTACACGTTGTTGGCCACGACCAGGTCCGCCGGGCCGTGCGCGGCCCGGACGTCCGCACCGGTCCGCGGCGACAGGAACTCCGTCACCGTCGGGACGCCCGCCTCGCGCGCCGCCGCCCCGACGTTCACCGACGGCTCGATGCCGAGGCAGCGGATCCCCCGGTCCACCACGTGCCGGAGCAGGTAGCCGTCGTTGCTCGCCACCTCCACCACGAAGGCGTCGGGCCCCAGCCCCGCCCGCTCCACGGCGCCGTCGACGAACCTCCGCGCGTGCTCCACCCAGGACGTCGAGTACGAGGAGAAGTACGCGTACTGCGTGAACGTCTCCTCCGGCGTGATCAGCGGCGGGATCTGCGCCAGCCAGCAGTCGGTGCACACCCGCAGGTGCAGCGGGTACGCCGGTTCGGGCAGGTCCAGCTGGTCCGCGGCGAGAAAGCTCTCGCACGGCGGGGTCGCCCCCAGGTCGACGACGCTCCCCAGCGCCGTCGAACCGCAGAGTCGGCACCGTGTCATGTACTGCCCCCCATCGATTCCGTCCGCCCCGCGATCGCGGCGCGGTACTCCTCCACCAGTCGTTCGAGCCCGACGGCCGGGCTGAACGCCTGCTCGTACCGGAGCCGGGCCGCCCGGCCCATCTCCCGGCTCCGGGCCGGGTCGGTCGCGACCTCCCGGATCCGGGACGCCAGCGAGGCCGGGTCGCCCGGGCGGTGCAGCAGCCCGGTCACCCCGTCCTCGACGAGTTCCACGAAGGCGCCGTGACCGGCGGCGACGGCCGGCACCCCGGCCGCCATCGCCTCCGCGACCACCAGCCCGAAGGTCTCCAGGGACAGCGAGGGCGCCACCACGGCGACCGCGCGGGCGACGGCCTCCCGGCACTGCTCCGGGTCGTACAGGCCGACGTACCGCACGTCGTCCCGGTCCGCCGCCCAGGCGGCCACCTCCCGGTCCAGCGGCCCCGCCCCGGCGATCACCAGCGGCACCCCGGCACCGCCCCGCGCCGCCAGCACGTCCCACGCGGCCATCAGCAGCCGCACGCCCTTCGGCTCCGCGAGCCGGCCGAGGTAGAGCACGTGGTCACCGCCGCCCGACCGCACCGGCCCCGGGTCCGGCACGAAGTTGTGCTTCACCACGAGCCGTTCGGCCGGCATGCCGGAGCGCACCAGCACGTCGCGCTGCGCCGCGGAGATGCAGAGGAACCGCTCCACGCCCGTCCACCAGCGCCGCCGGTTGACCGCCAGACCGACCGCGAGCGGGACCGTCGCCAGCCGGGAGTTCCGGTAGCAGCCGTGCCGGACGGCGGGCAGCGGCGCCCGCGGCCCGACGCACTCGCCGCACTCCCGGCCGTCGCGGTGCAGCGTCCCGGGCGGGCAGACCTGCGTGTAGTTGTGCAGCGTGGCGACGACCGGCACGCCGGCGTCCGCGCAGCCGGCCAGCACCGCGGGCGACAGGAGCGGGAAGACGTTGTGGACGTGCACCACGTCCGGCCGGTCGGCCCGCAGCCGGGCGGCCAGCTCCGTGCGGACCGCCGGGTTCCACGGCACCAGGAACGGCACCGCCGCCTTGCCGAGGAGCGACCGGCCGGCGATGGAGTCGCTGCGCCGCTCGAACACCTCGACCCGGTGCCCGGCCGCCCGCAGCAGCCCCACCTCCTCGTCGACCACCCTGTTCTCCCCGCTCGGCTGCGCCGAGGAGTAGCGGTTGTGCACCACGAGTACATGCACCTTCGGGTCACCTCCTGGCCCAGCGCGGAACGGGTCGTGCGGGAACGCCGGCCGCCGCCGGGCGGACGGGCGCGGCGGGGGCCACCAGCAGCGAGGCGGCCAGGGCCAGGTGCAGCAGGTACGCCGAGGCGTCCCCGAGCCCGACCTCGGTGTACGACGAGAGCGCGCAGTAGCTGATCAGGAAGATCGCGCAGGCCCTCGGCAGCGACGGCGGCCGCAGCAGCGCCACCCCGCCGAGCACGACGAGCAGCGCCGCCACCAGCGCCACACCGAGCAGCCCCTGCTCCTGGAAGACGGCCAGCCAGCTGTTGTCGATCGGCAGTCCGTCGAAGGACTTGTCGCCCAGGCCCGTGCCGAACACCGTCTCCCCGGCCGTCCGGGGCGACGCGAGGAGGGAGTCCCAGACCTTCGCCCGGCCGGTCAGGTTCGAGAAGTTCTCCCGGCTCTGCCCGCGCAGGAACCACGCCCGCAGCGCGGACCCGAAGACCACCGCCGCCACCACGGCGCACAGCACCGCCCAGGCGAAGAGCCTGCGGGCGGCGGCGCTCGTCAGGAACAGCGAGCCGATCGCCAGCACCAGGCCGATCAGCAGCCCGAGGGTGGCCGTGCGGGTGTGGGTCATGGCGAGCAGGACCAGCGACGGCACGATGACCACCGCCGCCCCGGACGCCGTCGTCCGGCGGCCCAGCAGGAGCAGCACCGTCAGCCCGGTGACCACCGCCGCGTACTGCCCGATCTGCGGTGGGGTCAGCGGCCACAGCGCCCCGACCAGCCGCCCGCCGTAGTACTCCGGCATCGCCGTGCCGGGGGCGACGACCAGCCCGGCGGCCACCAGCCCGAGCACCGCGCAGTACGTCCGGACGTGGTGGCGGACGAAGGTCAGGCCGCCGTCCCACCAGCGGGTCAGCAGCCACAGGGTGGCGACGAAGAGCGCCAGCCGGGCACAGCGGAACAGCGCCCCGAACCCCACCTCCAGGTGCACGCTGGCGATCACGCTCGGCACGAGGAGCAGGGTCAGCAGGAACAGGAAGGCGCTGGCCCGGACGCGCACCGGGCGGTTGACGGCGAGCGCCAGCCCGAACGCCGCGACCAGCGCGCCCATGGTGAGCATCTGGATGAGGGAGCGGGGGATCGGGACGACGGTCTTCGCCCCGGCGGAGCCCAGCGTGTTGAGGGCCAGCAGCGCCCAGGCCACCCCTACGAGCCCCGGGGTCCGCCGCGCGGTCGCCGGTCGCCCTTCCGTGGTCGCCGGTCGTCCTTCCGTGGTCATCGGCCACCGCCCCGGGCGTCGAGGACGCTGCCCGCGTCCTGCCGGTACGGCGCGCCCCGCCACCGCCCGAAGTCGAGGCCGCGGCCCGGCCCACGGGCGACGAACGTCCACGGCCCGACGTACGCGTTGTCGTGCCAGCGGTTGTCCTGCCCGTGGGTGACCGCCTCGGCCACGCCTCCGCCCAGGTACGGCGACCAGTCCGGTGAGGTGCCCCGGCCGGCCAGCACCGCCATCCGGCCGCACGACGCCGGCGGACACGGCACGGCGGCCGGGTCCAGTACGAAGCGGTTGTCGTGGACGTCGACCCGCCGGGTCTTCCACCGGCAGTCGGAGCGCAGCGGCGGGGCGGCGATCGCGGGCGGCGCGCAGCGCGCGGTGGACTCCACCAGCAGCGTGCAGTAGCCGGCGGAGGTGTTGGACGGGCTGTTGCAGAACCGGTCGGCGTCCTCCCACAGGGTGATGCCCGACCAGTTGTCCTCCAGCAGGTTCCGGTGGATCTCGATCCGGTCCGTGCGGGCCGGGACCCGGGGCTCGCCGCCGGACTCGGAGACGTAGACGGCCGCGTACGGGAAGTCGTCGCCCTCCTCGGCGGCCGCGCGGCCCTCGACCCGGTTGTTCCGCCGGATCGTGTTGTTCCGGACGACCGCGTTGTAGCTGGTCTCGTAGATCAGCGCGGCGCCGTCGTTCTCCTCGACCAGGTTGTCCTCGAAGAGGAAGTCGTTGTTGTTCGTGTCCGCCCACAGCCCGGCCCCGCGGTTGCCGTGCACCCAGTTGCCGCGGACGTCGGCGCCGTCGACGGCCCAGAACTTGACGCCGGCGGTGCAGCCGCAGCCGGGCTCCCGCCGCTCCCAGTCGTCGGTGTTGTTGCCGGTGATCTCGTTCCCCTCGACCACCAGGCCCCGGACGGAGTCACCGGTCTTGTAGGCGTTCATGCCGTACTGGCCGTTGCCGCGCAGACAGCTGGCGCGCAGCTCCTGCCGGGCGCCGGCCATCAGCCCGGCGCCGGAGTTGTCCTCGATCCGCAGGTGCTCGATCACCCACCCGTCGGCCATGTCGTGGTTGACCACGCCCTCGTCCTTCGGCGCGGCGAAGCCCCGCACGGTCAGGTGCCGCAGGGTGACGCCGTCGGCGGTCCCGCCGAACGCGTACCGGTTGACCCCCCGGCCGTCGAGCACCGCCCCCGGCGCCCCCAGGTACCGGTTCCCCTCCTTGGCCTCGACCTGGTCGTAGGCGCCGGGACCGAGCGTGTGCGTGCCCGGCCGGAGCCAGAAGGTGGTGCGCGGCGGGCTGGCCGCGGTCTTCGCCACCAGGTCGCCGACGACCGACGGGTCGACCGTCACCGCGCCCGCCGGCGCCGTCGCGGGACCGCCCGCCGGCGCCGTCGCGGGACCGCCCGCCGGCGCGTCGCACACCCGGGCCACGGCCCCCTTCGCCCCCACGGACCCGGCGGGCGCCCCCGGCCCGGACGCCCCGGCCGCCCCCGCCGGGGCGTCCCCCGCGCCCGTGCAGCCGGTCGCGGCCAGCAGGAGCAGCACCAGGGGCGCCGCCGGCACCGCCCGGTGCCGCCGCTCTCTCACCACGCGCCCCCCCGGCCGTGGAACCTGAGCACGGTGGTGAACCCCGCCGCGCCGTCGGCGGAGCCGCTGCCGACCAGCGCGGTGGCGGGTTCCTTGCGTCCGAAGCCCGCCGAGTACCAGCCCAGCGGCGGGTCGCTCTCGCCCCGGTGCGCCCGCCACGACAGCTCCCCGGGCAGGTCGAGCTCCGCCGACCGCTCCTCGCCGTCCCGGCTCCAGCGGAGCAGCGCCCGGTTCTCCACCAGCTCCGCGGTGACCGCCGGCCCGAGGTGGAACGCCAGGCGGACGGCTCCGGGACCGCCGTGCACCTCGTCGACCACCCGCAGCTCCCCGCGCGCGGCGGTCAGCTCCACCCGGCGGCGGTGCGTCACGCCCGGGTAGCCGTCGTGCTCGGCGCACCAGCGGGCCACGCCGCCGTCGGAGGCGTCCACGGCCAGGACGCGGGTGCGGGCGTGCCGGGTCCACAGGAACGGGCCCCCGGAGACCGACTGGTCGGCGCCGTCCCACTGGAGCGTGTTGTGGGCGAGGGTGGAGCGGAAGTAGCTCCGCCACTCCGGCTGCCCGTGGTAGCAGTACGTCCCCGGGTCGGCGAGCACGTCGACGCCGTCGTGCCGGACCTCCACGGACAGCGCGTCCGCGTGGGCGTGCGCCGCGATGGACAGGAAGCCGTGCGGACCGCCGTCGCAGCGGCACCAGATCCCGCCCGGACCGCGCAGCACGGTCATGCCCGCGTCGGCGAAGTGGGCCGGCCGGGCCGACGGGCGCCGCACCGGGGGAGCGCCGCCCTTCGCGTACGGCCGGACGAGCGCCGCGAGCAGCGGGGTGCGCACGTCGGTGCCGGTCACCTCCGGCCACCAGGGGAGCCGGCCGAAGACGGCGTCCCCGGTGGCCAGCAGCGAGCCCCAGCGGTCGGTGCCCGCCCCGTCCACCACCAGGCCGTGCCCGTCGTCCGCGTCGCCCTGGCGCGGCGGCCGCAGCCGGCCGTCGACGACGGCCGCGAGCGCGTCCGTCATCCGCAGCAGCACCAGGCGGACCGTGCGGGGGACCGGCACGCCGGCCCGGTCCGCCTCGGCCACCGCCGCAAGGCCCAGTTCCAGCACCAGGCCGTGGTACTCGGTGGCCAGCTCCCGGTTGAGCCCGGAACCGAAGGTGTTGGCGCGCAGCTGCCGCTCCAGGGAGCGCAGCGCCTCGGCCCGCCAGCGCGCCGAGGCGGGGAACCAGCCGAACGCGCAGGCCGCGGCGAACTGCCCGGCGGCCTCGGCGATCACGTGGTTGTTCGCCGAGGACCCCCGGCTGGGGAAGGCGGCCAGCCACCGCTGGTGGTGCCAGATCTGACGGAGCGCCACCGGGTTCTCCTCGAACAGCCCGGCCGCGCCCGGCCAGCCGTCGAGCAGCCGCCGGATCCACACCCAGGACAGCAGCCGGATCCCCAGCTCGATGCCGCTCGTCCAGTGCACCCCGCGCAGCGGCGCGTTCGCCGACCACCACGACCGCAGGTGGGCGGCCACGCGCTCGGCGTACCGCTCGTCACCGGTCAGCGCGTAGGCGGCGGCGAGCACCGTGAGGTACTGGTGCCGGGACAGCTCCCAGATCTGCTTGACGTCCCCGACCGCCTCCTCGTCCCGGTACGGCACGTCGAAGGCGTAGCCCCACGGAGCGCGGCGCCCCGTCTTCGGGTCGTGCCACCAGTCCGGGGCGACCAGGTCGTCCCGGACCACCCCGAAGAACTCGGCGCGCCCGGCCATCAGCCGGTCCGCCTCGGCGACGAGGCGCTTCGCCGCGTCCGGGGCCACCGCGTCGAGCGCCCCCGCCGGCAGCACCGCGGTGAAGCGGGCGCCGGTCACGCGCGGCACCGCCGGCCGCGCCGACCGCCACCGCCGCCTGCGCACCGTGTCGCCCACCCGGCCGCCGACCTCCCGCGGCCCCATCCGGGACAGCCGCCGCAGGTACCAGCCCGCGCTCATCGTCATCGGGCCGCCACCAGCGACACGGGCACCCCGGACGCGAGGCCCTTCCGCACGGCGAGGGTGGCGGCGGTCGTCGCCACCAGCGACTCCAGCGGCACCGGCATCGGCCCGCCGGTCCGCACCGCCCGCACGAACGCGGCGAGTTCCGCGTTCTGGCCCTTGTCCCGCGCCTTGGGCAGCCGCGAGCTCACCCACGCCCTGCGGCGCCCGTCCCACACGCCGGCGCGGACGAAGTCGTCGAGCCGCAGCACCCTGCCGTCCGCGAGGAGGTCCAGCGTCTCCTTCGGGAAGCCGGGCGCACCGCTGGTGACGTAGCTGACGGTGGCCGTGGACCCGTCCGGGTAGCCCAGGACGACCTGGAGGTCCTCGTTGCCGGCCGGGGCGACCGCGTACACCGAGACCGGGTCGGCGCCCAGCAGCCAGCTCGCCGTGTCGACGAAGTGACCGCCCTCGCCGGCGAACCGCGAACCCTCGGACCCCTGCCGGAGGTACCAGCTGCCCTGGTCGAGCCGGCCGGCGTTGACGAGGTAGCGCAGGCTCGCCGGGCCGGTCCGGGCGCCGAACCGCTCCTTCGCCTCCCGCAGCAGCGGTGAGAACCGGCGGTTGAAGCCCACCTGGAGACGGTCGTTGCCGGACTCCTCGACCGCAGCGAGCACCCCGGTCAGCTCGTCCTCGGTGAGCGCCAGCGGCTTCTCCACGAAGACCGCCTTGCCCGCGAGCAGCGCCCGCCGGGTGAGTTCGGCGTGCGAGCTGTGCCGGGTGACGACGAACACCGCGTCGACGGACGGGTCGTCGAGCACCGCGTCGAGGTCGGTGGTGGCCCGCCCGAAGCCGAACTTCCGCCGGGCGTTCGCCGCGGACAGCGCCGTCGTCGTCACGACCGCCGACAGCTCGACCCCTTCGCGCCCCACCAGGTGCGGCAGCAGCATCGACGAGGCGTAGTTCCCCGCGCCGACGAACGCCAGCCGCACCGGACGCCCCGCCACCCGGGCCGGAGCGGGCCCGCCCCCGCCGCGCCGCACCCCGGGCACGACGGCCTCCGGTGCCGCGGGCTCGTCCCGCGCGCCGTCCTCGGCGTACCGGAACAGCACCGCCACGGCCTTCAGATCGCCGTCCTCCAGGCTCCGGTACGTCTCCACCGCCTCGTCGAAACCGGCGACGTGCGAGACCAGCGGCTCCACGTCCACGGCGCCCCGGGCGAGGAGGTCGAGGAAGCACGCGAGGTTCCGGCGCTCGGTCCACCGCACGTAGCCGATCGGGTAGTCCCGGCCCTCCAGCTCGTACTCCGGGTCGTAGCGTCCGGGGCCGTAGCTCCGCGAGAAGCGGACGTCCAGCTCCTTCTCGTAGTACGCGTTCCACGGCAGGTCCAGACGGCACTTGCCGATGTCGACGACCCGGCCCCGGTCCCGGCACAGCCGGGCCGCCAGCTCGACGGGCTGGTTGCTGCCCCCGCCGGCCGCCAGGTACACCTGGTCCACCCCGTGCCCGCCGGTCAGCTCGGCGACCGCGTTCGCCACGACGGCGGAGTCCGGATCGCCACAGGCCACCGCACCGAGGCGCTCGGCGAGCGCGCCGCGCGCCGGGTCGGGGTCCACGCCCACGACCCGGACGCCCGAGGCGGTGAGGAGCTGCGCCACCAGCTGCCCGATCAGCCCGAGACCGATGACCAGCGCCGTCTCGCCGAGCTGCGGCGCGCCCTGCCGGACGCCCTGGAGCGCGATCGAGCCGACCGTGCCGAAGGCCGCGTGCCGCGCCGCGAGGCCGTCCGGCACCGGCGCGTAGAGGTTCTTCGGCACCCAGTTCAGCTCGGCGTGCAGCGCGTGCTCGTTGCCCGCGCAGGCCACCAGGTCGCCGACCTTCACGTCGTCGATCCCCGCGCCGACCTCCTCGACCACCCCGCACAGCGAATAGCCGAGCGGCGTGTAGGAGTCCAGCTTCCCCATCACCTTGCGGTAGGTGGCGGGCACCCCGTTGGTCGCCACGCTCTGCACGACCTTCGCCACCTGGTCCGGCCGGGACCTGGCCTTCCCGACCATCGACATGCCCGCCTCGGAGACCTTCATCAGCTCGGTCCCGGTGGATATCAGCGAGTAGGCCGTCCGGACCAGCACCCCGCCGGGCTTGCACCCGGGCACCGGCACGTCGAGCAGCGCCAGTTCACCGCTCTTGTAGTTCTGCACTACCTGTTTCACCGAAGTCCTCTTGTCTCTACGCAGTGAGGGAAGGGCCCTGGCCGGCCCGGGAGGTCGCGCCGCGGTACCAGTACTCGAGGGTCAGCACGTGCCACAGGTGCTTGGAGTGGTCCCGGTGCCCGGCCGCGTCCTCGGCGGCCAGCCGCCGCAGCGCGTCGCGGCGCAGCAGACCGGAGCGGACCAGCTCGCCGTCGTTCACCACCTCGCGCACCAGCGGCGCGAGGTCCCGGCTCATCCAGGCCCGCAGCGGGGCGCTGAACAGGCCCTTGGGCCGGTACACGATCTCGCGCGGCAGGACGGAGGACGCCGCCTCCTTGAGGACGGCCTTGCCCTGCCGCCCGACGATCTTGCGGTCGCCGGGCACCGCGAACGCCGCCCGGACCACCTCGACGTCCACGAACGGCACCCGCACCTCCGTCGACGCCGCCATGCTCGACCGGTCCGTGTACGCGAGGTTCAGGCCCGGCAGGAACATCCGGGCGTCACCCAGGCACATCCGGTTGACGAAGTCGTCCAGGTCGTTGTCCCCGTACACGTCCGCGTGTTCGGCCAGCACGTCGTCGACCGTCCCGGCCAGGTCCGGATCGACCAGCCCGAGCAGCTCGTCCCGGTCGTACATCGTGTAGCTGCGGCGGAAGGCCGTCTCCTCCGGCAGCTCGGCGAAGGACAGGAACCGCTTCGCGAAGCGCACCGACCGGTACCCCCGCCGCGCCGAGGCGACCGGCAGCCGGTCCACCGCCCGGGCCAGCCCCCGCCGCACCGGCCGCGGCACCCGCTGGTAGCGCAGCGCGACCAGGTTCGCCAGGTGCTTGCGGTACCCCGCGAACAGCTCGTCGGCCCCCATCCCCGACAGCATCACCTTCACCCCGGCCTCCCGGGCCGCCGAGCAGATCAGGAAGGTGTTGATCGCGGCCGGGTCGCCGATCGGCTCGTCCAGGTGGTACGTCATCCGCGGCAGCAGGTCGAGCACGTCCGGCGCGATCTCGATCTCGTGCAGGTCGACGCCGAACCGCTCCGCCACCCGCCGGGCGTAGCGCAGGTCGTCCGGCATCGCCTCGAACCGGGCGTCCTCGGCCCGGAACCCGATCGTGTACGCGGAGATCCCCGGCCGGTCCCGGGCCGCCAGCGCCGTCAGATAGCTGGAGTCGAGCCCGCCGGACAGGAAGGTCGCCACGGGAACGTCCGCGAGCAGGTGGCGCCGGGTCGAATCCTCGACGACGGCGGCCAGGTCCGGCAGGTCGCCGCTCAGCGCCCGCTCCCGGCCCTCGGCGGCGACGTCCCGCAGGTTCCAGAACCGGCCGCGCTCCACCCGCCCGTCGGGCCGGCACCGCAGCCAGCTCCCCGGCGGCAGCTTCTCCGCCTCGCGGTACGCGCACCGCGAGTCCGGCACCCAGTAGTACAGCAGCGAGGCGACCAGCGCCGCGTGGTCCACCTCCAGCGCCCCGCCCGTCGCCGCGGCCAGCGCCTTCAGCTCGGAGGCGAAGACCAGCCCCCCGTCCCGCCGCAGCAGGAACAGCGGCTTCACGCCCAGCTGGTCCCGGACCAGCACCAGCTCGCCCGTCCGCTCGTCGAAGACCCCGAAGGCGAACATCCCGCGCAGCCGGGGCAGGCAGTCCGTGCCCCACCGCCGCCACGCCTCCAGCAGCACCTCGGTGTCCGACGTGCCCCGGAAGCGGACCCCGGCCGCCGCCAGTTCGGCCCGCAGCTCGGGCGCGTTGTACAGCTCCCCGTTGTACGTCAGGACCAGACCGTCCGAGACCATCGGCTGGGCGCCCGTCTCCGACAGGTCCACGATCGACAGCCGCCGGTGCCCCAGCTGCACGTCGCCGTCGCCGACCGGATGACCGTACCGCCCCGCCCCGTCCGGCCCCCGGTGGGCGAGGGTGTCGGTGAGCCGGTCCGTCACGGCCTTCCCGTCCGGCCACCGGTACGTGCCCGCGATGCCACACATGTCTACCGTGCCTCCTGGTCGCTGTCCGGGACCCGTCCCGCCCACATCGGCAGCCGCTCCGTCCGCCACCGGCCGATCCCCGCCTGCGGCGCCGGCCGTCCGCTCCGCCCCCGCGCCGCGCCGGACGGCCCGTCCCACAGCGTGCCGTCCGTCCGGTCCCGCGGATCGGGATCCACCAGCACCACGCCGGCCACCGGGATCCGCTGGTCCGCGAGCTGCCGCGCCACCGTGTGCAGCCACGCGGCGCTGCCGTGCCCGGCCCGCACCACGAGCACCGTCCGGGCGCCCAGGTGCGGCAGGTCCGCCCACGCCGCTCCGGGCGCCACCGAGCCGACACCGATCCGCCGCCCCCGGTGCGGCAGGTCCGCGGCCCGCTCGCCGTCGACCACCACCGGATCCCCCGGCCGCGGGACGCGGCCGGCGAGCGGCAGCCCGGGCAGCCCGTCGATGACGACCACCGGCCCGTCCGCGCCCAGCGCCCGGCCGAGGTCCAGGGCGAGCGCGGCCGCGTCGCGCGCACAGCCCAGCTCCAGCAGCGACACCGGCTCCGCGGAACCGCGCACGGTCCGCGCCAGGGACCTGGTGAGCCGTTCGCGCGCGTCCCGGGCGTACCGGCGCCGCCACGGCCCGGCCGGACGCGGCAGCTCGCCGACGACCGAGGCGCCGAGCTGCGCCGCGATCTCCCGGCGCAGCACCGGACGGTCCGCCACCACCGTGCCGACCGCCGCCACCGCCAGCCCGAGGGCGAGCCCGAGCACGCCGCCGATCGCGGCGTCGACGGCCACGCTCCGGGGCAGCGAGTGCCGCACCGCGCGCGGCGCGTCCACGACCTGCGTGCCCGCCACGAGGTGCGGCGTGCCGATCCGCGCCTCGGCCGCCCGCTGGTCGAAGTCGGAGATGCGCGAGGTGAGTTCGGCCCGGCGGGCGAAGAGCGACTCCATGTCCGCCGAGGCCTTCGTCCCCTTCTCGCCGATCGTCTCGTTGACCCGGGCCAGTTCCTCCCGCATCCGGTCGCGCTGGTCGAGCAGGGCCTTCGCCTCGGCGTCCGCGGCCTCCCGGATCCGCCGCACGTGGTCCGCCACGAACGCGTCGGCCAGCGCCCCGGCACGGGCCACCGCCTCCGCGTCGCTCTCGCCCGACACCGTGATCTGCAGCAGGTTGTTGGTCAGGCCGAGGCCCTCGTAGTCCCGCATGAACTCCTCGGGGCCCACCGGGGAGCCGAGGGCCTTCAGGGCCTCGCCGGCGATCCGCGTGGTGTGCAGCAGCGCCACGTCGGTGCGGATCAGCGTCCCCGGGTCGTTCGGCTGGTCCTCCTGGTGCGCCACCAGCAGCTTCACCGTCGCCGTCGGCGGCGGCACCAGCACGAAGGCCAGCGCCGCGCCGGCCAGCAGGCCGAACAGCGCCAGGGACGACCACAGGCGCCGCCGCCTGCGCACCGCGACCACCAGCGTGTGGAGGTCGATCAGCGGAGCTGCTGCCACCGCCTCCCCGTCCGTGCGCCCCGTCATCGCACACCCCCCAGCACGTCGTCGCCGACGGCGGGCACCGGCACCCCGGCAGGACGCGGCCCGCCGCCCGACCGCGCCGGACGGGCCCGGACCGCGCCGGCCAGGACGAGGCCGACGACCTCCTGCCCGGCGTCCGCGCACGCCTCGGCGATGCCCGCCAGCTCCACCGCGGTCCAGCTGCCGGGGCTCACCACGACCACCGCACCGGACTCGCCGGCACGGTCCGGCAGCAGCGGATGGGCCACCGTCACCCCCACCAGGCGCAGCAGCGGCTCCCCCCGGCCGGAGGGGCCCGGGCCGGGGCCGCTCCCCGCCTCCGCGACCAGCCGCCCGGCGGCCCGGCGGGCGATCTCGTCCCCGTCCGGGACGACGACCAGCAGCCGGCGGGCGGCCGGCGCCCGCTCCCGCAGCCGGGCGCACACCCGCCGGTAGCGGATCCACCGGCCCGACTCGTCGCCGGAGGCCCGCGGCGCCGGGACGTCCCAGCGGACGTCGACGCCGAGCAGCCGGCGGAACCAGGTCCGCGGGCCCCGCCCCTCCGGCCGGTGCACGGGCCGCCGGCCGGCCACGTCGACGCTCCCGACGAGCACGGTCCCCAGGGCCGCGGCGATCTCCGGCTCGGTCCGCAGCCGCCGGCTCATCCGCGCGGCGGCGAGATGGCCGACGACCGCCAGCAGGAAGAACAGCACCGCCCCGGCGGCGACGAGCTGCGCCCTCGTCGGCGGCGCCTCACCGGCCGGCCGGGGCGCCGGGCCCATGACGACCATGGTGGCCCTGCCGGACTTCCCGGCGGCCGGATCGGTCTGGTCCAGCTTGGTGATCGCGTCCCGCAGCGCCGTCCGCAGCTTCTCCAGCTCGGTGCGCGCCTGGACGCTCTCCACCGTCCGTCCCGGATCGGCCGCGTCGGCCAGCTCGGTGATGCGCCGCCCGGCCTGCTCCACCGCCTTCCGCAGCGCTTCGAGCCGGGCCTCCGCCTCCGGATCGGTGGCGCCGCCCACGACCCGCGCCGCGAACGCGACGAACTCCCGGGCCGTCAGGTCGGAGAGCCGCTGGGCGCGCTCCGGGGTGTCGGCCGTGCCCGAGATCCTGATGATGTTCCCCTCGGCCGCCTCCGCGCTCAACCGCTCCCGCAGCTCGACGCCGTCGGTCCCGCGCAGGCCGAGTCCCTCCGCCACCCGGTCGACCACCACCGAACTCGTCGCGACCTCCGCCTGGGTCAGCAGCTCGCGCTCCTCCCACGACCCCGGCAGCAGCACCGACACCGAGGTCGTGTAGCGCGGCGGGACCAGCAGCGAGACGCCGTGGCCGACGAGCGCGCCCACCAGGGCGAGGAGGGTGAGGAGCCGCCCGCGCCGACGGAGAATCCGCCCGAGGGTGACCAGGCGTATCGTGTCGTCGCTCAACTGCGCGGCCCCGTTCCCGCCCGGCCCGGGGCGCCCGCGGACAGCGCGGCGGCGTAGGCGGCGAGCAGCGCGCGCTGGGAGTTCCGCCAGGCGAGCGGCCCGCCGATCCGCTCCCGGCCGGTCTTGCCCATCAGGGCCCGCTTCTCCGGGTCGTCGAGCAGGAGCGCGATGAGCCGCGCGAACTCCGCCTCGTCGTTCGCGGGCGCGTAGACGGCCGCGTCACCGGCGGAGACGCGCGCCTCCTTCAGGTCGAACGACACGATCGGCCGGCCCATCACCATGTACTCCAGGACCTTGTTCATGGTCGACACGTCGTTGAGCGGATTGCGCGGGTCGGGGGAGAGGCACACGTCCGCGGTGGACAGGTAGCGGGCCAGGTCGGCGTCCGGCACGCGCCCGGTGAACTGCACCTGCTCCGACAGGCCGAGCCGCCGGGACAGCTCCACCATTGCGTCGAAGGTGTCGCCGCCGCCGACGAACACCGCGTGCCAGTCGGTGCGCCCCAGCTCGTCGCGCAGCTTCGCGAGGGCCCGCAGGGCGTAGTCGACGCCGTCCTGGGGGCCCATGACGCCGAGGTAGCACAGCAGATGGGGCTTGCCGCGCTTCAGCTCCGGCTCGGCCGGCACGGGGTGGAAGCGGTCGGTGTCGGGCGCGCTGCGCACCACGAACACGTCCTCGGGCCGCCGGCCGCCCCGGCGCACCGCGACGTCCCGGTAGCTCTCGTTGGTGGCGAGCACGACGTCCGCCGCCCGGTAGGTCATCCGCTCCAGCGCGCACACGCCCCGGTAGAGCAGGTCCTCGCCGCGGTCGAACCGCGAGAGGTACAGCTCGGGCACCAGGTCGTGCTGGTCGAAGACGAACCGCGCGCCGCGCCGCTTGAGCCACCGCGCCGGCAGGAACAGCAGGTCGGGCGGGTTGCAGGCGTGCACGACGTCGACCGGGCCGACCTTCCGCGCCAGCCGGGCCGTGTGCCACAGCGCCGCCCCGTACTCCCGCAGGTAGCCGGCCGGCCCGCCGGTGGCCGCGCGCAGCGGGTAGCGGTGGATCCGCACTCCGTCGAGCTCCACCTCCCGCTCCGTGTCCCGCTTGGTCCCCGCGGGACAGATGACGTGCACCTCCCAGCCCGCGTCCCGGAGCGTCGTGCACTCCTGCCACACCCGCCGGTCGAACGGCACCGACAGGTTCTCCACCAGGATCAGCGCGCGCCGGCCGTGCCGGTCACCGCCGGTCGCTTCACCAAGCAAGGCCCACGTACCCGGGTTCGGCCCGCCGCGCGTCGGCGTCGGGGAGATGGACGAGATCGACGATCACCGGCGAGTCCCCGTGAGGCAGCGCCGCGAGGACGGCCGGGTCCCTGGTGCCGACGAGGCACACCTCGGCGTGCGCGAGCACCTCGTCGACGGAGTCCGCGAGCAGCTGCGCGAGGTGCGGCAGCCGGGTCTCGATGTACTCGCGGTTCGCGCCGAGCAGCCGGGAGAGGTTCACGTTGGCGTCGTGGATCCGCAGGTCGTAGCCCTTGCCGAAGAGCCGCTCGGCCAGCTCGACGAGCGGACTCTCGCGCAGGTCGTCGGTGCCGGGCTTGAAGGACAGCCCGAACAGGCCGACCCGCCGCTTCCCGGTGCGCTCGACCAGTTCCACCGCCCGCTGCAGGTGGTCGGCGTTGGACGGCAGCACGTGGGAGAGGATCGGTACCGACACGTCGGCCCGCCGGGCCGCGTGGACCAGGCTGCGCAGGTCCTTGGGCAGGCAGGAGCCGCCGAAGGCGAAGCCGGGCCGCAGGTAGGCGGGGCTGATGTTCAGCTTCCGGTCGGCCAGGAAGACGTCCATCACCTGGTGCGAGTCCACCCCGAGCGCCCGGCAGACGGCGCCCAGCTCGTTCGCGAAGCCGATCTTGAGGCCGTGGAAGGCGTTGTCCGCGTACTTGATCGCCTCGGCGGTCGCCACCGGCACCCGGAACACCTCGCCGGGCAGCCCCTCGTACAGCGCCGCCACCACGTCGCCGCTCGCCGGGTCGAGCTCGCCGACGACGGTCTTCGGCGGGTCGAAGAAGTCCCGCACGCTGGTGCCCTCGCGCAGGAACTCCGGATTGACCGCGACCCCGACGTCCACCCCGGCGGTGCCGCCGACGTACTTCTCCAGGATCGGCACCAGCAGGTTCAGGCAGGTGCCCGGGAGCATGGTGCTGCGGAACACGACCGTGTGCCGCCCGCCCCGCTCGGCCAGCGCCGCGCCGATCTCCTCGGTGACCCGCTCCAGGTAGGTGGTGCACAGGCTGCCGTTGGGCTCCGACGGGGTGCCGACGCAGACCAGCGACACCTCGCTGTCCGCGATCGCCTCGCGCACGTCGGCGGTGGCGCGCAGCGCCCCGCTCCGCACGACCTCGGCGACGAGTTCGCCGATCCCCTCCTCGACCACCGGTGCCCGGCCGTCGTTGACCAGGTCGACCTTGACGGGGTTGACGTCGACCCCGACGACCTCGTGCCCCAGGCTCGCCAGGCACGCGGCCGACACGCAGCCCACGTAGCCGAGCCCGAAAACGCTCACCCTCATGACCCGCTCCTCCCCCCGGGCAGGCCCCCACGGCCTGCCGTCCACGTGCCGGCCGGACGACGAACTCCCGGCATCAGTAGGCCCCTTGACCGTGTATCACCGCGCGCAGCGTCTTCCACAAGATCACCGTGTCCAGGGCCAGCGACCAGTCCTCCACGTACCGCAGGTCCAGCCGGACCGCCTCCTCCCACGACAGGTCGCTGCGCCCGCTGATCTGCCACAGCCCGGTGAGCCCCGGCTTGACCAGCAGCCGCCGCCGGATGTCCGGGCTGTACGCGGCGGACTCCTCCGGCAGCGGCGGCCGGGGGCCGACCAGCGACATCGACCCGGTGAGGACGTTGACGAGCTGCGGCAGCTCGTCGAGCGAGTACCGGCGCAGCACCGCCCCCACCCGGGTCACCCGGGGGTCGCGCCGCATCTTGAACAGCAGCCCGGCGCCCTCGTTGAGCCCGGCCAGCTCGTCGCGCGCCCGGTCCGCCCCGGCGACCATGGTGCGGAACTTGAGGATCGTGAACTCGCGGCCCTCCTTGCCGACCCTGCGCTGCCGGTAGAACACCCCGCCCCGGCTGTCCGCCAGGACGAGCAGCCCGACGAGCAGCATCAGCGGCGCGAACAGCAGCAGCAGCACCGCCGCGCCCAGCCGGTCGACGACCTCCTTGACCGCCCGCCGCCCCCCGGTGAAGGCCGGCATGCTGACCCGCAGCAGCGGTATCCCGAGCACCGCGTCGACGTGCAGCCGGGGCCCGGCCACCTCCATCAGCACGGGGGCCACGACCATCTCGGCGTCGCTGCCCTCCAGGTTCCACGCCAGCCTCCGCAGCCGGTTCGGCGACCAGTGCGGATCCGGGGTGACCGCGACGACCCGGAACCCGTCGCGGTGCACGTGGTCGGCCACGTCCGCCAGCCGCCCCACGACCGGCACGCCGTCCAACTGGTCGCCTTCGGGCCCGAGTTCGTCCGTCGTGCAGACCGCGTCCACCCGCCATCCGAGGTGCGGGAACTTACGGGTCCTGGTGATCAGGTCCCGCACCGTGGCCCTGCTCCCGGCGGCGAGCACCGGGCGCAGACACCTGCCCTCCTTGCGCTGCTTGTGCAGCCAGAGGCGCAGCAGGTACCGCGCCGTCATGGTGACGAGCGCGATCGCGGGGATCGCGACGAAGATCCAGAGCTTGATGTTGCGCGAGGTGAGGGCGATCCCGCCGAGTGCCAGGACGACGGTCGCCATGAACAGCGAGCGCCCGAGCCGCCGGAACTCCTCGGCGCCCTGTCCGAGCACCGCCGGGGCCCACGACCGGCTCACCGCGAGGGCCCCCAGCACCAGGAGTTCGGTGCCGAACGCGAGGATGCCCCACTTCTCGTGCCAGTCGGCCGCGTCCCGGGCGCCGAAGAAGTCGCCGATCGTGGCGACCACGAAGGCGGTGGCCACGGTGTCGCTGGTGATCACGGTACGGCGGTACCGCTGCTCCCAGTCCATCGCCGGCCGGCTGATCCCCCCGTTCGCCGGACGCTCGCGCGCAGACGGAAACGGGCTGAGTAATCCCCCTTGCCGCACAGAACCCCCCAGGTTCCCAGTGGTTCGACGTGGTCGCCTCGCACTGTTCCTCAGCCCGGGAGGCACGCCCCTTCCCCGCGTGGCGTCCCGGCTGTCACTTCGCAGCTTCGCTGTGCGCGGGGAACCGTCGGCCGCCCGGGCGCACACCGCGCCCGGGAACCGTCCCGTCCCCCGAAGAACTCATCGCCCACACCCGGCACCAAAGGACATACGTGCAGCTCAAGCACGTGCCGGACGTAAAGATCGTTACTGGTCGCCTCGTGCTCGATCAGCCGAAGCATGGTCAATCTAGAGCATGGGAAGCGGCTTGGAGAGAGGATGTGTGTAATTTGTGCGTAAGGTTTGAGGCGTGATCCACCAGGCGCACACCGGCCACACGCGACTGCGCGCCCTCACGCTTCCCACCAGCCACCCGACCCCCTCGGGCGATCGCCAACAGCCTTTCCCCGAAGCCGGGTTGTGCGGTTCTGATGATCTCTCAGGCGGTGGCGCCGCCGTCGACGGCGAGGCAGGCCCCGGTGATCCCGGCCCCCTCCGGGGAGGCGAGGAGGAGGACCGCCGCGGCCACCTCCTCCGGGCGGGTCAGCCGGCCGGTGGCGGTGTCACGGGGCCCGCGGGGAGGTGGGCGAGCACGGTGGCGCGCATCCCGGTGATCTGGGCGACGACGCGGCCGTCGCGCGCGGTGGCGGTGCTGACGGCGGTGGCGGGGGAGTGGTGCAGCCGGAGGCCGTCCGGATGGCTGGCGAGGAACGCGCGGTCGTCGCCGGGCTCGTAGAGGGCGATGCGCTCGATGCGGTGGGGGACGGGGACCGGACGGCGGCCGTCCGGGGCCGCCCGGAGGGCCGGTGTACGGGCCAGGCCGTCGAGCAGGGTGCACGGCGTGCCGAGGCGCGGCAGCCCGGCGAGGTCCCGGGCGTCGGGGAGCCGGCGGGCCGTGGTGCCCAGCGGCGTGGTGCGGCACTGGTCGGTGGCGCGGAAGTGCTCGCGGTTCCGCGCCAGCGCCCGGCCGTCCAGGGCGACGGTTTCGGAGTGGACGGTGACGGTGACGGCGCGGGCGTGCCGGGAGTCTGTGCGCCGGGCGTCGACGCGGAACCGGCTGGGCCGGCCGTCCGCGCGGACCCGGACCCAGGCGCTGAACGCGAGGTCGTCTACGCTGCGGACCGGCAGGTCGGGCACGAGGGTGCCGGCGGCCTGGACGGCGAGGCCGGCGAGCAGGACGCCCGGCACGGTGGGCCTCCCGTCGACGAGGCGGTCGAGCAGGTAGCCGTGGGCGCCGAGGTCGAGGGCCAGGCGCCGGCCGGAGTCAGCCGAGGCCGCGGTGCGCGGCCCACAACTCCCCGGCGCGATCGGCCGCCCGGGAGACCAGGGCCGCCAGCTCGGGCCCTTCCGGCACCGGGAAGGACACGTATCCTCCGCGTCCGCCGCCGACGGGACGACCGTACGCCTTCACCGCGAGCCGGCCGTCCGGCAGGAGCCGTACGTTGAGCGTGGTGAGCGTGAACGTCTCGCCCCGCCGCGTGTCCGTCCATCGCAGCGCCTCGGGGACCGTGACGTTGATCGCCAGGGCGCTCACCTCCAGGTCGCCGCTCACGCGGTCACCTCCGCGCGCGAGCCCGGGCGGAAGCGCGTGTGCAGATGCCCGTCCAGCGGGAAGGCCGGCGGCGAGGCGGGCAGGATCCGGTCGAGGTCGTATCCGGCCTTCCCCGCCACGCGGCACGAGCCCACGTTGTCCACCTGGTGCAGGAGGTCGAGCCGCCGGAGCCCGCTGTCTCCGAAGGCGTCGAAGGCCCAGCGGGTCACGGCCTCCAGGGAGCGCGACGCGACCCCCCGCCCGCGCGCGTGCGCGGCGGTCCAGTACCCGACCTCGGCCGAAGGAGCCCCGGCCACCGCCCCCTTGAGCACCACGTTGCCGACCACGGCCTCCGTGCCCTCCGGCCCGGCCGGCCCCTCCACCACGGCGAATCCGAACCGCTCGCCCGAGGCCCAGCCGCGCTCCTGCTCCCGCACCCACCGCGCGGCATCGGCCTCGTCCTCCACGGTGGTGCTCGTCCAGCGCCGCAGCGCCGGATCGCGCCAGACCCCGACGAGGGCGGGAGCGTCCCCGCTCGCCCAGGGACGGAGGAGCAGGGCGGGTTCGGTGGCCGAGGCGTCGACGGTCAGCAGCACGGTGTCGGTCATCCCGCGATCATAGGACCGTCGTACGGCGCCGCCGCGGGGCGCCGCGCGCCGCGCGGCCCGGCCCCCTCGATCCACAGGACGACCGCCCACCTCGGCGCGGAGACGCGGAAACGCCGGACTCACGGCCGCCGGCCCCGGACCGCCCAGGCCCGTGCCGTCAACGCGATCGCGCCGTCCGGTCCTACGGGAAGGGCCGCCCGCAGCGCCTCCCGCAGCCGGTCCCGGGCGCCCGCGTCCAGGGCGGCGACGTAGCCGGGAGCGGGACCCTGCCCGTCGAGGAACGGCTCCCAGAAGTCCGGGAAACCGCCGAACACCGTGGGCACCTCGATCGGCGCCACCACCACGTCCGCCAGCCCCGCCCCCGACCACAGGACGCGCAGCGGCTCCGGGCGGCAGAGCGGGAACCGGCGGCCCTCGTCCAGCGCGGCGGCCGACGGGTCCACGGCGACCGCCGCGTCCCAGAAGCACCGCAGGAACGCCATGCCCCCCGCGTAGTCCCACACGTACGCCGCGACCAGGCCGCCCGGCCGCACCGCGCCGGCCCACGCGGCCACCGCCGCGCCCGGCCGGGGAAGGAAGTTGAGCGCCAGCCCGCCGACGACCGCGTCGAACGCTCCCTCGCGCACGGGCAGCGCCCCGGCGTCGCCCACCACGAACCCCGCCGCCGCGGGCGCGGCCTCACGGGCCGCCGCGACGAACCCGGCGGACCGGTCCACCCCCACCACCCGGCGAGCCCGGCCCCGGACCGCCACCACGGCCGTCAAGGCCCCGGTCCCGCACCCCGCGTCCAGCCACCGCCCGCCCTCCTCCGCGCCGAGCCACTCCACGAACTCCCCGGCGACCAGGCGGCTCCACCGGCCCATGTACCGCTCGTACGCCTCGCCCGCCGTCCACACGTCACGTCGCTCCTCCACCCCCTCACGATCCCCGGCCGGCCCCGCGCACCCCACGGAGACGCGGCCCGACACCACCGGAACCACTCCTCCGCCACCCTCCCCGGGCCCCCGCCCCCGCGTACGCGCGCACCCCCTCGCGCAGCCCGCCCCGCACCCGGCCCCCGGCGGCCCGCGCACCGGACTCGTCGGCCGGTGGCCGACGGACCCGCGGCTATCCTCCCGGCATGACGGAAGACTGGTACGTCCTCATCGAAGAGGACACCCGGATGACGCGCCGCGCCGACGGCGTCGACCTGAAACTGCACCGCTGGGCCCTGGTGGCCTGCCATCCCGTCAGCGGCACGGAGGAGCGGGCGCTCGCCGCCGCCGAGGACGCCGCGCTGCACCACCTGCCGGACGTGCTGGCCAGGCACGCGCGGCGCGGCGACGTCCCGGCCCGCCGCGCCTTCCGCACCTCGGGCGGGGACTGGCTGGTCCGGCTGAAGCAGGGCCACCGCGAGTGCCACATACGCGTGAGCACGGCCCGTCTCGTCCACGAGCAGGAGGAGCGGCAGGCACCCCCGAAGTCCTTGAAGGAGAAGTTCCGCACGGCCCTGGAGGGCCCCGAAGCTCCCGAGGCCCCCTGGGCGCCCCGGGACTGACGCCCGGAACGGGCGGGGCGGCGGACCTACGCGCCCTGGTCGCCGAAGCCCGTCCGCCAGGACGGGCGGGCGGGGGCCCAGCCGAGGGCGCGGGCCCGGCCGTTGAGCGCGCCCCGCGCCCACGGCACCCGGCCCCCGGTCCGCTCCGGGACGGGGACCTCCAGCGCCTTCGCGAGCAGCGGCAGCCAGTCGTGCGCGGGGGCGGGTTCGTCGTCCACCACGTTGTACGCCCCCGAGGGCCAGGCGAGGGCGCGGACGGCGGCGTCCGCCGCGTCGGCGACGTGCACGAAGGAGCTCACCGAGGCGTCGGCCGCCGTGCTGCCCAGGAAGCGGGCCTCCGCGTCCCCGGCCAGCGCGGCGGCCACCGCGCCGCCGGGCGCGTACCACGTGCCCGGGCCGTAGAGGATCCCGTACCGCAGGACGACGGCCTCCGGCAGTTCGGCCACCGTGTCCTCCAGGGCCCGCACCCCCGCGACGATCCGGGCGCGGGGCTCCTCCTCCGTCCGGTCGAGCGGCACGGACTCGTCGGCGGGCGCGTCCCCGGGGGCGTACGCCCAGCTGATCGACTGCGCCACGATCCGGCGGACGCCCGCCGCGCGCGCCGCGTCCACGAGGTTCCGCGTCCCCTCGACGCGCAGCCGGTTGTTCGCGGCGCCGTCCGCCCCGCCCAGGTCCGTGAGCTGGTGCACGACCGCGTCGGGCGCGGCCTCGGCCACCGCCCGCCGCACGGCCGCGGCGTCCAGCACGTCCACCGGGCGCGGTCCGCGCCGGGAGATGCCCACGACCTCGTGCCCCGCCGCCTCCAGACGGGGAACGAGCTGACGGCCCACGGCGCCCGTGGCGCCCGCGACGAGTATCCGCATGGTCCCCACCCTAGAAGATCTTCCTGTCCGACCGGCTGAGTACGATCGGTGAAGCCGTCCGGACCACCGGGTACCGGACGGGAGTTCGGGGGAGGGGGCGGGCGCACCGTGCGTCGACTGCTGCTGGGGGCCGCGCTGCTGACGTTCACCGTCGGCTGCGGGGTGGTGGAGAACTCCGAGGACCACGCGACGGACGCCGCGCGGGACGCGGCCGGCAAGGTGGGCGAGCGGCTCCACGGCCAGCGCCCGCGCACGGCGGAGGAGGTCGGTCGGGCGGCGGCCGGGATCGACGGGGTGGAGGTGCTGCGGGTGACCGGCACGTCGACGCACGACGGGGACGGCGTCGACGTGGTCGTCCGCACGTCCGGCTCGGCGTACGACGACCGGTTCGACGCCCAGGAGGTCGTCGTGCGGCGCTGCTTCTCGGTGCGGGTGTCGCCCCGGTCCGAGTGGCGGGAGGAACCCCGTGACGTGGACTGCCCGGACGGCCCGCCGCTGGTCTTCCCCCCGCCACCCCCGCCGCCCGAACTGCCGTACGCGGAACTGCGCGCGAAGCTCCCCCGGGTGCCGAAGGGCGGCCGGGCGGACGAGGCGGAGGTGCGCCGGGCCCTCGCCGCCCTCGACCTGCACCCCGAGATCCGCACCGAGGTGGAGGCGGAGGACGGCCGGGTCGGCGTCAGCCTCTCGCTGAAGGGCAACGGCTTCGACCCGCAGGACTGCGTGCTCGCCGTGGTGGGCCCCGGCACCACCGAGGTGTGGACGCCGATCCGGATCCAGCGGATGCCCGGCGAGGGCGGCTGCGGCGTGGGCAACGCCCTCCACCCGGCGCCGCCACCGCACTGACCGCTCCGCGGACCCGGCGTCGTCCCCCACGTGAGGAGCGGTGCGACCGGCGGGCAATCCTCCTCCGCGGTCGCACCGAATGGAGGGTGAAAGGGACTGCACGTCCGAACGCGATCCGGCTCCGTGCCGGTGGAACCTCCCCGGAAGGGGATGCGTCGCGATGACCGTCAACCGCTCCACCCGTCTGACCGCCCTCATGGCCGTGCCCGCGGCCCTCGTGCTCACCGTGGCGGCCCCGGCACTGGCCCATGACACCGGCGACGCGGGCCGGCAGGGGCAGCACGGCCGGAGCTACCAGGCCGACCTGCGGCAGCTGAACGACTCGGGCGCCCGCGGCACCGCCCGGCTCACCCTGCAGGGCCGCCAGCTCACGGTGAGGATCGACGCCCAGGGACTCGTCCCCGGCCAGCCGCACGCCCAGCACATCCACGGCTCCACCACCGGGCACGACTTCACCTGCCCCGACGCCGGCGCCGACAAGAACGGCGACGGCATCGTCTCCACCGCCGAGGGACTGCCCGCCTACGGGGACATCAACATCTCCCTGACCACCGAGGGCGACACCACCAAGGCCAGCGGCCTGGCCGTCGACCGCATGCCGGTCGCGGACGAGAACGGCAACCTGTCCTACGCGCGCACGATCACCGTCTCCCAGGCAGTCGCCGACCACATCACCCACCTCCACGTCGTCCAGCACGGCATCGACCCCAACGGCAACGGCGCGTACGACTTCGGCAAGGGCAAGAGCGAACTCGACCCCAAGCTGCCCCAGGAAGCCACCGCCCCCGCCACCTGCGGCACCATCGAAGGCCGCTCCGGCGCCTCCACGGGCATGAACCACTAGCCCCCGGCGACAGGACGACGCCCACGGCCACACCCCCCCCAAGGGCCGCATGCGATCCACCCGTACGACGGCCTCGGCGACCACGCGACGCCGAGGCCGTCACCACTCCTCGCCGACGACCCCGGCCGCACCCGCTTCGCGCACCGGCCCGGTACGTCAGGAGAGCGCCGTTCCCTTCGTCCGTGGCGGGCCGGCGTGGCCGCTACAGCAGTTCGAGGAGGCGTTCGCAGGCGTCGGCGCAGGCCGAGGCGGCCCGGACGCAGAGGCGGCAGTGGGCGTGCGCCACTTCGTGCTCCCGGCATTCCCGCTCGCAGCGCAGGCAGGCGCTCGTGCAGCTCTGGACCAGGGCGATGAGGGCGGTGCGGTCGTCGTGACCGCTCTGGCGCAGCAGGGTCGTGGCCGTGAGCGCGCACATCGACGCGCAGTGCTCGGCGGCCGCCGCGGCGTGGGACAGGGCGGCGGGGTCGCCCTCGGAGAGGCAGCCGTCGGCGCAGCCCGTACAGGCGGCCACGCAGTCCAGCGCCGCCTCCACCGCGCGGGCGAGGGTCTTGCGCCGCTCCTCGGGAGGCGATGCCGGGTGCGCCTCGAGCAGTTCGTCGACGTCGGACATGGGCGTTTCGCTCCTGTCGTGGGTGCGGGGGAGGGGAGGGACGGGTCATTCGTCGACGACGTGGACGGCGGCCTCCTCGGCGGAGGCCGCGCCGCCGTCCAGGCCGGCGTCCCGGGCGTCCATCGCCGACCAGTCCTCGCTCCCGGTGTCCTGGTCCGGGGAGACGAGGCGGCCGGCGCGCCGGCCGCCGACCTCGCCGTCCAGGGCCTCTCCGTCGGTGCCCGTGGTGTCGCCGATGCCGTCGCCGTCGGGCACCGTCAGGTCGGGCACCTCCTCGGCCAGGCGTTCGTCGAGGGTCTCGCCGTGCTCCTGTTCCTCGGCGGTCTCGCCGGTGCGGCCGGCGCCCCAGGGCCGGTCGGGGGGCGAGTAGCCCTCGTCGTAGGGGTCGTCGAGAGGGCCGTCGAGGGTGTCCCCCGTGTCCAGCAGGCCCTCGTCGTCCTGGGTCTCGCTGCCGTCGGGCTGGTAGACGTCGTCGCCCCGGGCGTCGTTCTCCGTCATGGTGGTCCTTTCTGCCGAGACCCCCTCCGTCCGCTCATCGTGGCCGACGCCCCGGGCCCCCGCCACCGGCGGCACCGGGGCCCGGTCCTTCTCGGGGCGCGGCTCCCCTCCGCCGTTCAGGTGAGGTCCGGAAGGCCCGCGGGAGCCAGCACCCCGACGCGGTCGACGGCGAGGCGCCCCTCCTTGACGACGGCGTGGACGTGGGAGGGATCGGCGAGACCGTCGAGGTCGGTGAGGGGATCGACCCCGCAGACGACGAGGTCCGCGGCCTTCCCCGCGGCCAGCGTGCCGGTGAGGTCGTCCACCCCGCACAGACGGGCGGCGTCCGCGGTCGCCGCGCGGATGGCCTGGAGCGGCGTCATGCCGCCGAAGCGGACCATGAGGCCGAGTTCCTTCAGGTTCTGGCCGTGCGGTGCGGTCAGTCCGGCGTCGGTGCCCATCGCGACGGGGACGCCGGCCTCCACCGAGCGGGCGAACGCCTCCTGGGCGACGCGGTGCCAGTGCACGGCCTTGGCGTGGATGTGCGGGCCGACCCGGGCGGGATCGGGCTCCGCCATGGTCTCCAGCAGGGTGGGGACGAGGAACTGGCCGCGCTCGGCCATCTCCGCCCGCAGTTCGTCGGTCAGGGCGTAGCCGTGCTCGACGCTGTGGACGCCGGCCCGGACCGCCGCGGCGATGCCCGGCTCCCCGATGGCGTGCACGGCGACCCGCAGGCCTCCGTACGCCTCGGCCTCCTCGACGGCGGCGCGGACGAGTTCGGGGCGCAGCCCCAGCCACTCGGGGCGGTCGTGCGGGGAGGTGACCCCGCCGCTGGTGGCGAGTTTGACGCAGTCGGCGCCGGCGGCCACCAGGGCCCGGACGCGGGTGCGGATGTCGTCGACGGTGTCGACGATGCCGGAAGGGCTGCCGGGGAAGGCGACGGCGGCCGCGAGTCCGTCGACGCCGCCCGGGAGGCGGAAGTCGGCGTGGCCGGCGGTCTGGCTCAGCATGGTGACGGCGACCAGGAGCCGGGGGCCGGCGATCCGCCGCTCGGCCACCGCGCGGCGGAAGCCGGCGTCGAGCCCCATGAGGTCGCGTGCCGTGGTGACGCCGTTGTGCAGGGTCGTCCGGAGCCGTTCGAGCACCTTGAGGGTGCGGTATGTGACGTGCTCGGCGACGCCGAGGGCGGGGTCGCCCGCCGGACCGGGCAGGGCGAAGTGCACGTGGGTGTCGATGAAGCCGGGGCACACCGTCCGGCCGCCCAGGTCGACCCGTGCCGCGGACCGCAGGTCCGGATCGTCCGGCAGCAGTGCCGCGGGCCCGCACCAGCGGATCCGGGTGCCCTCCACGACGAGGACCGCGTCCGGGACCGGCGCGGCACCCGTGCCGTCGATCAGCCGGGCGTGGTCGAGTACGACGGGGCGCGGGGTCACGGGGCTCCTCCGGTCGGTCGGAACGGGGTCCGCCCCGGTTCCGGGGCGGATTCGTGGGCTTCCCCGGTGTCGTTCCGGGTGTCCGGACCCGTCGGCGGGCAGGTCATGGCCCTCCTCCGCCCGGCCGGGCGGGCCCTACGACGGGGACGGCGGCAGCGAGAACCGGAAGGCGCCCCGGCCGGTGCCGAGCTGGAGCCAGAGGTGGCCGGGGTGGGTGACCACGCGCAGGGCGAGCTGCGCGCATCCCGGACAGCGGCCGGTGAGGCCGGGCTCGGGGCCGTAGACGTGCAGCCCGCCGACCGGGGAGGCGGTGCGGCAGTCGGGACACGTCCACCAGGCCGTGGTGGGATCGAGCGCGAAGACCCGGGAGAGCGGGCCGGCGAGGCAGTTGCCGTCGAGGTGGTGGGCAGGGCGCTGGTTCACGATGGTGTCCCTCGTGGTCGCGGGGGAGGAGGAGGCCGCACGTGCGCGCGCGTGGGGCTCAGCCGAAGCGTTCGGTGCGGATGGAGCCCGGCGGGTGTCCGCGGGACTGGAGGAGGGCGGTGGCGTGTTCGACGAATCCGGTCGGCCCGCAGACGTAGCAGCGGGTCTCCGGGGAGGCGGGCAGGCCCTCCAGGTCGCCGGGGGCGAGGCGGTGGGCGGGGCGTTCCCCGCCCGGGGGCGCCTGGCGTGTGTAGAGGACGCGGACGTCCTCGGTGCCTGCCGGGTCGGCGAGCTCCTTCGCGTACCAGAGTTCGTCCGGGGCGCGCACCGAGCAGAGCAGCGCGCAGGGATCGCCGGGGGCGCCGGCCGCGCGCCGGGCCCGGAGCATCGCCATGAGGGGGACGACGCCGCAGCCGCCCGCGACGAGGAGCAGCGGGCCCCGGTCCTCCGGCGTCCACACGAACCAGCCGCCCAGCGGCCCCTTGACCTCGACCTCGGCGCCGATGGGCAGGACCTCGTTCAGATACGGGGAGACCTCGCCGTCGGGCGCGGTCTGCACGCCGAGCTCGACGGCCTCCCCGGCGGCGGGCGCCGCCAGCGAGTAGCTGCGGACGGCCTGGTAGCCGTCGTCCGCGGTCAGGCGGACGTCGAGGTGCTGGCCGGGCCGGTGCCCGGGCCAGCCGGGCACGTCGAAGCGGAGGGTGCGGCCGGTCGTCGTCTGCCCCTCGCGGGAGGTCAGCCGCGCCCTCCACCAGCCGCCCGAGGCGCCCCGGCCGGTCATCGGGGCGCTCATGCGTCGTTCCAGTAGCGCTGCTCGCGCCAGGGGTCGCCGTAGTCGTGATAGCCGGCCCGCTCCCAGAACCCCGGCTCGTCCTCGGTCGTGAAGCGCAGGCCCTTCACCCATTTGGCCGACTTCCAGAAGTACAGGTGGGGGATCAGCAGCCGGGCGGGACCGCCGTGGTCCGGCGACAGCGGATAGCCGTCGAAGGAGTGGACGAGCCAGGCCCTGCCTCCCGTGACGTCCGCACGGGGCACGTTGGTGGTGTAGCCGTCGAAGGACTCCGCGACGACGAATCCGGCGGAGGTCTCCACCCCGGCGGCCAGGACGTCGAGGGAGACGCCCTCCCACCGGGTGTCGAACTTGGACCACCGCGTCACGCAGTGGATGTCGACGACCGGCTGCTCCTGCGGCAGCGCCCTCATCTCGTCCCACGTCCAGCTCCGGCTCCCGCCGTTCTCGCTGGTGACGGTGAAGGACCAGCGGTCCGTGGGCACGTGCGGGGTCGGGCCGGCGGAGAGCACCGGGAACGACTCCGTGGGGTACTGGCCCGGGGGCAGGCGTTCGACGAGGCTTCGGCTGCCGCGGCCGTGGAAACCGGGGGACAGGCTGGCCATCGGTTCTACTCCTCCCGCTCGAAGCCGGCCTCGGCCCGCTCGGCGTCGAGGTCCGACCGGACGTGGGCGTAGGGCTCGTGGACGACCGTCCGTCCGCGCCCGGGCGCGATGCCGGGACCGAGGGGCAACAGGCGCCGGGGCCACGCGTCGTGGGGATCGTCGGTCATCGTGCCTCCTTGACGGCCCGACCGTCGGGCGGGCTTGGGGTCAGGCGCTTCGCTCCGTTCCCACGCGGCGCACTGTGCCCGCGTGGGAACGGAGCGAAGCCCCCGGCCGGGGGGTCGGCCGGGGGTGGGGTGCGGTCAGTCGTCGTGCAGGGCCGTGCGCAGGGCGTCGACGGCGAGCTTGCGCGCCACGTTCGCCGCGCGGGTGTCGCGCAGGCTGTCCAGGAGCAGGAAGTCGTGCACCATGCCCGCCACGCGCACCGAGGTCACGTCGACTCCGGCCTCGCGGAGCCTGTTGGCGTACTTCTCGCCCTCGTCCCGCAGGACGTCCGCCTCGTCGGTGATGACCAGGGTCGTGGGCAGTCCCCGGAGCTGGTCGAGCGTCGACCGCAGCGGGGACGCGTAGTGCTGCTTCCGCTCCTCGGGGTCGGTGGTGTACGCGTCCCAGAACCACTTCATGCCGTCGCGGGTGAGGTAGTAGCCCTCCGCGAACTGCAGGTACGACGGCGTGTCGAAGTCGGCGTCGGTCACCGGGTAGAGCAGGACCTGGGCCTTCAGGTCGAGGCCGTCCTCGCGCTCCTTGTTCATCAGCGCGAAGACCGCGGACATGCAGCCGCCCACGGACTCGCCGGTGACCGCCACCCGCGAGGTGTCCATGCCGTGGTCGGCGCCGTTCTTCCGCACCCACTGGCCCACCGCGTAGTTCTGCTCCACCTGGGTCGGGTACTTCGCCTCCGGCGCCCGGTCGTACACCGGGAAGACGCCCACCGCGCCCGCTCCGACGACGAGCTCGCGGAAGAGGCGGTCGTGGGTCTTGTCGTCACCGAAGACCCAGCCGGCCCCGTGGATGTAGACGACCACGGGCAGCGGTCCGGTGGCGCCCTTCGGCCGGATGATCCGGGTGCGGACCGTGCCCCACTGCCCGGCGTCCACGTCCACCCACTCCTCGTCCACCTCCGGGCGGGCCACCCCTTCGCCGCTCTGCAGACCGGCGAGGATGTCGCGGCCCTGCTCCGGCGGCACCTCGTAGATCCTCGGGTGCGGGTCGGTGGCCTCGGCCAGCTCCTTCGCGGCCGGTTCGAGGTAGGGCGTGACGGGCGGGGGAAGCTGCGTCATTCTGCACTCCAGGTTGTGCGTGGTCCCCAGGACGGGGCGTGGTCCCCCCTCGGCGATCTCCCCGGAACCCATGGTGCCCGCTCGGGGCGCCGCCGCAAGCCGACGTCCGCCCCGGGAGAGGAGCTGCGGGACGAGGCGTCCGCACCGGGCCCGGTCGCGCCCCGGTCGGCCATGACCACCACAGGCCGGATCGCCCCGCCCCTGTCCGCCCCCTTCCACCGCCGTCACGCATCAGCTCGTGAGGCCGTGTCCGCCGGCCTGCCGTTCCGGAACGCCGTTTCCAGCGCGTGACGCAGACCGAGGCGCCGACCTTCCTGGTACAGGCGTGCGAACTCGCTGTCGCCGAGCTGCCCGCGGGCATCCCGCAGGCAGCGTTCGCAGTGGGCGTTCAAGCGGGCGAACCCGAAGAGCCGGGGAGTGCCGGAGGGGAGCCATACCCGGTCCACGGCCCCCAGCACGACTGCTGCCCCATGCGCGTCACCCTGGGAGGAGAGGATCCAGGCGAGAGTCTCGCCGAGAGTCGCCTCGCCGAGGTGCTCGTCGATCTTCCTGGTGTGCTGAAGGGCCTGGCGGAGGAACCGCGTCGCCCTCTCAGGCCGTTCTGCCTCGCAGTGGTCCACGGCGAGGGCCCACAGCAGGTAGCACCGGTGCCACGTGTCTCCTCTGGCCTCGGACATCTGGAGTGCCCGCTCGAGGAGGGCGGTGGAGCGGGGGCGGTCGCCGGCGATGACGGCGGCAAAGCCGAGTTGGGCGACGCACTGGGCCTCGGTCAGCAGGACGACGGATCCGGGCCCGGCCGCCAGCGAAGCCTGCGCGTACTCGACGGTGGTCTCCATGTCGCCGGTGACCAGCGCCGCCAGGCTGCGTAACTGGAGGAAGGCCGCGCCGAGTTCGGCTTGGGCATTCTCGGGTGCCGTGCGAAGCGCGGTGCCGGGTTCGGCGTGGAGGCCCGTCAAGGCCCGCTCCCCGCGGGCGATCACTCCGAGGGAGCCGCCGTGGTCCCCGTGAAGAAGGAAGAGGAAGCCGGCCACCCAGGCGGCACGGCACCACGTGGTGGTGGCATCGGGCGAAGCGGGCGACGGGTGCCGTTCGAGGATCCGCCGCATCCAGCCCGCAGTCTCGCCCACCTCGGCCGAGGTCAGGCCGTGGAGCCAGAAGCCCAGTGAAGCCCGCAGCACGACCTCCGGGGACTCATCCGCCGGTGGCGGCGCGGTGACGATCTGCCGCAGGTTGGAGTGCTCGGCGCGCAGGCGGCGCAGCCAGCCGGCCTCCGCCGGCGTGCCGTAGGCACTTCCGGCCCGTGCGGCGAGGCCGAGGTACCACGCACGATGGCGCGTCAGGGCCTGTCGCGCCCGGCCGCTTCGGGCCAGGCGCTCCTGCCCGTAGGCGCGCACGGTCTCGAGCATGTGCAGCCGGGTCCGGCCGTCGGCGTCGACACGGGTGAGGAGGGACTTGTCCACGAGGCCGGCCAGGGCTTCGAAGGGTTCGTCCGCGACGGCGGCCTTCGTGACGCCACCGTCACCGACGTCGTCGGTGCGCGTGCAGAGCTGCTCGGCATCGGTCAGCAGCACACCGCCGGCACACAGGGACAGCTGTTCCCAGGCGCTGGCCTCGGCCTCGGTGCACAGCTCGTAGCTCCAGTCGAAGAGCGCGCGCAGCGCCTGGTGGCGAGGGTGGGCCGTACGGTCGGAGCCGCCCGGGCCGAGGAGGCGGAAGCGGTCGTCGAGTCGTTCCAGGAGTTCCTCGACGGTCAGCGTGCGCAGCCGGCGTGCCGCGATCTCCAGAGCGAGGGGCAGGCCGTCCAGCCTCTGGCACACGCGGGCGATGACGTGCCGGTTCGCCTCGGTGACCCGGAAGCCGGGGGACGCGGCCGTGGCCCGGTCGACGAAGAGGGTCACGGCCGGGGAGACCGCGGCGTCCTCGCCGCCCGGGCCGGGCGTCCCGGAGAGGTGCCCGTTCGCCGTGTCCGGAAGACCGAGGGGTTCGACCCGCAGCACGTGCTCGCCACCGACGTCGAGGGGCTGCCGGCTGGTGGCCAGGACGCGCAGTTCCGGCAGGCGGGCGAGGAGGGCGTCCACGGTGCGGGCGCACCCGTCGAGCACGTGCTCGCAGTTGTCGAGGAGAAGGAGGAATTTCCGGTGGCGCAGTGCCCCGGCGAGCGCGTGTACGGGATCCTCTCCCGCCGCGACCTGTACTCCGACGGCCGCGGCGACCGTCGCGGCGACCGAGGTGCCGCCGCCGCTTCCGAGGTCCGCCAGCTCCGCACAGTGGGTCCCGTCCTCGAACCGGTCGGCCGCCGCACGCACGATGTTCCGGGCCAGCCGGGTCTTCCCCACCCCGCCGGTTCCGACCAGAGTGACGAGCCGGCACCGCTCCAGCAGCTGTGTGCCGAGAAGGAGTTCGGTCTCTCGCCCCACGAAACTGGTGGCTTCCGCGTGACCGCGGTCGTGCGGCCGGGGGCGGGCGTCCTTCCGCCGGTTCCCGTTCCGGCGCACCTCGCGCCGCACGCCTTCCCACCGCTCTTCCCATGCGTGCGGTTCCCCGCCGCAGACCCGGACGTAGGCGCGCAGCACCTCTCGCGTGGGCAACCGCTGCCCGGCGGCGGCCTGGGAGAGCGTGCTGGCCGAGAAGCAGGATCCGAGGGCCATCTCCGCGTAAGTGAGGCCGGCCCGCAGCCTCAGCGCGCGCAGCTCCAGGGCGAAGCGTTCGAGCGGGCCCCGCGGATCGATGGGCTGCTCACGACGCCCCGGCCTGCCTGCCAATCCGAACCTCCGCGAACATCTCGCATTGATTCGATGATTATGAACCCTGATGCCACATGGCGGACAAATCCTGTGATCCCCCATGCTCGTGATCGCTCGCCCGCCGGCAGCGGGCGGCAGGGTGCACACCTCTGTCACCTCTGCACACAGTCCAGCGCGGCACCTCCGACGGTCCGCGTGCCAGAAGAAGGAAGACCCGAGCATGTCCCGACGCAACAGCCTGACCGCCCTCGCGCTATCCGCGCTCCTCACCGCCGGCCTGGCGGTCGGCCAGGCCGGCACCGCCGCCGCCGCACCCGCCAAGTACACCGATGCCCAGGCGCGCAAGCTCCTGAAGGACGCGGGCTTCGCCATCAAGTCCAGCGGCGGGTGTTCCAACCCCGGCGAGAGGAAGTGCACCAGCTTCCAGGGCGTCAACCGGACCACGGTCTCCGGGATCATCCGCTTCAAGCGGATCAGCAAGTGCGCGAAGGTCCGGATCACTGCCGGGACCGAGACCGGCCACAGCCGCAAGGGCTCCTACCGGCACGACAACGGCTACAAGCTCGACATCTCGCGCAGTGACGAGTGGGTGTGCGCCACCCGCTACATCAAGAAGCACTTCAAGTTCACCGGGTACCGCAAGGGCGACCGCGCTGCCGTCTACACCTCGGTGAACGGCAACACCTACGCGCTCGAAGGAGACCACTGGGACATCACGTACTTCAACGGCTCCGCGTGACCGTCTGACCGTCAGATCGCCTGACCGCCGACGGCACGGCCCCCACCCCACCGGGGCCGTGCCGTCGGCGGTGTTCAGTTCGTGGGCGGGGTGACCGCCGCTTCGCTGGGGCCGGTCATTTCGTCCTCTCCGGTGTGCCGCGAGGGGTTCTCCGGGGCGGCAGGGGGAGGAAGCCGCTGGTGCGGGCTGCGTAGGCGGCGTAGCCGGGGCGGTGGGCCATGTGCTTCTCCAGGAGGCGCTTGCCGCTGCCGATGGTGAGCAGCAGGGTCATGAGGACCGGGGAGACCAGGACGGCGAGGGCCGGCTGCCAGGCGGTGCAGGCGAGCAGGTACAGGCCCCACCAGACGAGGCTGTCGCCGAAGTAGTTGGGGTGCCGGGTCCAGGCCCACAGGCCCTGGTCCATGATCCGTCCCCGGTTGGCGGGGTCCGCCTTGAAGCGGGCCAGCTGGTGGTCGCCGACGGCCTCGAAGACGAGTCCGGTCGCCCACAGCGCGAGCCCGCAGTACGCCAGGGCGCCCAGGGGTGCGGAGCTGTAGGAGGCGGCCTGGACGGGGAGGGAGATCAGCCAGACGAGGGCCGCCTGGCCGAGGTAGACGATGCGCAGCGCGTACAGGGTCCGGTTTCCGGGCGCCTTGTCGAGGAGGGCGGTGTAGCGGGGGTCCTCACCGTGTCCGCGGGAGCGGTGGGCGATGTGGGCGGCCAGCCGCAGCCCCCACAGGAGGGTCGCCGCGGCGACGAGCAGGCGTCGGCCGTCGTCGCCGTGGCC
>NZ_JBHYPS010000043.1:0-60718 GCF_042746075.1 Streptomyces sp. NPDC058758
TTAAAAACCCACACCCCGCAACCCGCTATTAAACGGGGTGTGGGGGGCTCTTTTTTTTGTATAACCCCCTGGCCTCCTTTCGCTTGGTTGGGGGGGGCCCGGCAACCCCCCCCCGCACCCCCCTGACGCATGCACGACGGACCGGACACGCAAGACCAGAGACGAGAAGCACCGCATGTTTTCGCGGATCAAGTCCCCCCGGCAGCTGATCGCCGAATCCGGCGCCGACCTGGAGGGGCACAGCCTCGCGCGCACCATGGGCCTCTTCCAGCTGGTGTGCTTCGGCGTCGGGGCGATCGTCGGCACCGGCATCTTCGTCGGCCTCGCCGACAGCGTCGCCGAGGCGGGCCCCGCGGTGGTCGTCTCCTTCGTCCTCGCCGCGATCACCTGCGTCTTCACCGCCTTCTCCTTCGCGGAACTCGGCGGCGCGATCCCGGTCTCCGGATCGTCCTACTCCTTCGCCTACGCGAGCCTCGGCGAGCGCGCCGCCTTCCTCGTCGGCTGGTGCCTGCTCCTGGAGTACGGCGTCTCCGTCTCGGCGGTCGCCGTCGGCTGGAGCCAGTACCTCGACGAACTCCTCCACAGCGTCACCGGCCTGCGGCTGCCCGAGGCGCTCGCGGCCGGCCCCGCAGAGGGCGGCGTGATCAACCTCCCCGCCGTGGCCGTCATCCTGATGGCCGCGACGCTCCTGGTCCGCGGCGTCCGCGAGAGCGCCCGCGCCACCGCCGCCATGGCGGTCCTGAAGATCGGCGTCCTGATCGTCTTCTGCGCGATCGGCTTCTCCGCCTTCGAGGCCGGCCACCTCTCACCGTTCGCCACCGAGGGCATGGCCGGCGTCACGGCCGGCGCCTCGGTCGCCTTCTTCTCCTACATCGGCTTCGACGCCATCACCACCGCGGGCGAGGAGGTGAGGAACCCGCGCCGGAACATCCCGCTCGCGATCCTCGTCTGCATCGGCCTCGTCACCGTGCTCTACTGCGCGGTCGCCCTCGCCGCGATCGGCGCGATCGGCGCCGACGAGGTCGCCGGCAAGCCCGCCGCGCTCTCCCTCGTCGTCGACCGGGTCACCGGATCCTCCGTCGGCGGCGGCGTCATCGCCTTCGGCGCGGTCGTCGCCATCGCCTCCGTCGTCCTCGCCGTGATGTACGGCCAGACCCGCATCCTCATGGCGATGTCCCGCGACGGCCTGATGCCCCGGATCCTCGAACGGGTCTCCCCGAAGACCTCCACCCCCGTCGCCAACACCTGGATCGTCGCCGCCGTCTTCGCCGTCCCGGCCGCCTTCGCGCCGCTCGACGTCGTCGTGGACCTCACCACCATCGGCACCCTCGCCGTCATGGCCGTGGTCAACCTCGCGGTGATGGTGCTGCGCCGCCGGGAGCCCGGCCTCCACCGCTCCTTCAAGGTGCCGCTCCACCCGCTGAGCCCGCTCCTCGGCATCGGCTTCTGCCTCTACCTCATCTGGGGCACCGGCCCGCGGACCTGGCTGGTCTTCGCCTGCTTCCTCGCCGTCGGCGCCACGCTGTACGCGGTCTACGGGCGCCGCCGCTCCCGCCTCGCGCTCACGCCCGCGACGGACGCCGCTGGGCGGGCACCCGGGGGAACGTGAACCAGACCGCCTTGCCGCGCGCGGTCGGGCGATGGCCGCAGTCGCTGCTGAGCGCCCGGATCAGCAGCAGTCCGCGGCCGTGCTCCTGCCAGGGGTCGACCTCGGTGTCCGGATCCGGGCAGACCAGCTGCCCGGGGCGGGCCGGATCGGGGTCGTGCACCTCGATCTGACAGCCGCCCGGCGCCGCGAGCAGCTCCACGACCAGCTCGATCGGTCCCTCGCCCGAGGTGTGCTCCACCGCGTTGGCCACCAGCTCGGCGGTGAGCAGCTCCGCCGTGTCGCGGTCGGGCCGCCCGGTCCGGTCCGGCCCGCCGGGGCCGCCGGGCCCGTCGGGGTCGGCATCGCCGAGCGCGGTACGGACCAGGGCGCGGGCCATCGGCACGGCGGCGGTGGTACGGGGCAGGCGGACGCGCCGGACGGCCCCGGGCGCGACGGGCGCGGCGACCGGGGCGGCGGGTGCGGGGCCGGTGGGTTCGGGCATGGGGGCGGGTTCCTTCGCCGGACGGAGGAAGGGGGGATCCGGGGGACGTCCGGTTTCCACCCTATAGGGGGGCGAAAACCGGCCACAGAGGCCCCCAGCCCGGCCTCGCGGGACCCAGGTCCCCTCCGGGCCGGGACCTTGGAGGACCCTCCTGCCCGGGACCTTGGAGGAGCCGCCGGCCCGCTCCCCGGGCGGGGCGGACGGGGCGTTCCCCGCGCGGGGCGGGGACGTTCCCCGGCCCCTACAGGTCCTTCTCCACCGCCCGGACGTACTCCGCGCCCCGCTCCCACAGCAGCGCGTGCAGCTCGGCGAAGACCTCCGCCGAGCGCTGTCCCGGCCAGTCGGGAGGGAGCAGCTCGGGCGGCAGGACCGGGTCCGCGTACGGCAGCCGGCGCCAGGCGTCGAGGGTGAGGAGGTAGTCCCGGTAGGCGTCCTCCACCGTGCCGGGGGCCGCCCGCCAGGCGGCGAGGACCGGCTCGTGACCGGCCAGGAACTCCTCGTGCAGCCGCGCGATCGCCGGCAGGTCCCACCAGCGGGCCACCGCCTCCGCCGTCGCCGTGTAGCCGAGGTGGTCGCCGCGGAAGAAGTCCACGTACGAGGAGAGCTCCAGGCGCTCCAGGGCGTGGCGGGTCTCCTCGTACAGCCGGGCCGGCGCGATCCAGACGCCCGGCGCCGCCGTCCCGAAGCCCAGCCGCCCGAGCCGGGAGCGCAGCAGGTGCCGCTTGTGCCGCTCCTGCTCGGGGACGGAGAAGACGGCGAGGACCCAGCCGTCCGCCAGGGAAGGTTCCGTCCGGGCGTAGATCCGCCGGTCGCCGTCCTCCAGGAGCCGGCGGGCGTCGTCGGAGAGCGCGTAGCCGGCCGAGCCGTCCGGGGTCCGGCGGGCGAGCAGCAGCCCGCGC
Organism: Streptomyces sp. NPDC058758; assembly: GCF_042746075.1. Taxonomy (NCBI): domain Bacteria; kingdom Bacillati; phylum Actinomycetota; class Actinomycetes; order Kitasatosporales; family Streptomycetaceae; genus Streptomyces; species Streptomyces sp. NPDC058758. Next base: position 2,990 of record NZ_JBHYPS010000043.1, read on the forward strand.
CGCTTGAGCCGCGACACGGAGGAGCGCACCGAGGGGGCGTCCACGCCGACCGCGGCGAGCAGCCGGATGAGCGCGGCCACCGGCATCGGCGTCTCCTCCGACGGTCGGCCGTAGGCGCCGTAGAGCGAGACGATCAGGGAACGGGGGGTGTGCTGCTCGGCCACGTGATCACTTTAGGCCGTGTCGTGCCGCCCCGGCGGTCCGGTCCGGGTCAGCCGCGCAGCCGGTGGCGCTGGAGCTTGCCGGTGGCGGTGCGGGGGAGCGCGTCCACGAAGACGACCGCGCGGGGCGACTTGTACGGGGCGAGGCGGGCGCGTACGAAGGAGCGCAGCGCGGCGGCGGTGGCCGCGTCGCGCGGGACCCCCTCCCGCACCACCGCGTAGGCGACGACGGCCTGGCCGCGCAGCGGGTCGGGGCGGCCCACGACCGCCGTCTCGACGACGTCCGGATGGCCGAGGAGCACCTCTTCCACCTGGGGTCCGGCGATCGTGTACCCGGCCGAGATGATCATGTCGTCGGCGCGGGAGACGTACCGGAACCGGCCGTCGGGCTCCCGGACGTACCGGTCGCCGGTGACGTTCCAGCCGTTCCGCACGTACTCCGTCTGCCGGGGGTCGGCCGCGCGGGGGCCGGCCCGGTGGGGATCGTTCCGGTGGGGGTCGGCCAGGTAGCGGCAGCCGACCGGGCCGCGCACGGCGAGCAGCCCCTCCCGCCCGTCGGGGACGGGCCGGCCGTCCGGGCCGAGGACGGCGGCCTGCCAGCCCGGCACCGGGCGGCCGGTGGTGCCGGGGCGGCTGTCGGCGTCGGCGGCGGCGACGAAGATGTGGAGGAGTTCGGTGGCGCCGATGCCGTTGATGAGCCGGAGCCCGGTCCGGGCGTACCAGCCGGTCCAGACGGCGTCCGGGAGGTTCTCGCCGGCCGAGACGCAGCGCCGCAGCGAGGACAGGTCGCCGGCGGAGCCGCCGTCGAGGAGGCCGAGCATCACCCGGTAGGCGGTGGGAGCGGTGAAGAGCACCGAGACCCGGTGCCGGCCGATCGCCGCGAGCAGCTGCTGGGGCCCGGCACGGTCCAGCAGGACGGCGCTGGCGCCCGCGCGGAGCGGGAAGACCAGCAGCCCGCCGAGACCGAAGGTGAAGGCGAGCTGCGGGGAGCCGGCGAAGACGTCGTCCGGGCGGGGCCGCAGGACCTGCGCGGAGAAGGTGTCGGCGGCGGCCAGGACGTCCCGGTGGAAGTGGACGCACCCCTTGGGGCGGCCGGTGGTGCCGGAGGTGAAGGCGATCAGGGCCACGTCGTCGGCGGCGGTGTCCGCCGCGGGGTAGGGGCGGGCCGGCAGGCGCCCGGCGCGGGCGAGGAGGTCGTCGGGCCCGTCGCCGCCGTACGGGACGACCGCCAGGCCCGGGACGCGGGCGGCCCGCAGCTCGCCGAGCGCGCCGGCGTCGCACAGGGCGAGGGAGCAGGCGGCCGTCCCCCCCACCACGGCCAGCTCGGCGGCCCGCTGCTGGACCGGGACGGCGACGGCGATCCCGCCGGCCTTCACGACGGCGAGCCAGCAGGCGGCGAGCCACGGCGTGGTGGGCCCGCGCAGCAGCACGCGGTTGCCGGGCCGCAGCCCCAGCTCGCCGGTGAGCACCCGGGCGATCCGGTCCACGTGCTCGCGCAGCTCCCCGTAGCTCCAGGTGCCGCCCTCCCCGTCGTGGAGGGCGGGCCGCCCGGCGCCGTACCGCTCCGCCGTCCGGTCGAGGAGTTCGGCGGCGCAGTTGAGCCGTTCGGGGTAGTCGAGCGCGGGCAGCTCGAAGACCAGCCGGGGCCACTGCGCGGCCGGGGGCAGCCGCTCGCGGGCGAAGCCGTCGACGTGCCCCGAGGGCGTCAGCTCCACGATCCCGGCCCCCCGCTCCAGGAGGACGCCGCACGGGCGACGGCCGTCGCACGACCGCGACGAGGCGGCGTCGCCGCGTCACCCGGCCCGGTCCGGCGGCGACCGGGACGCCCGGAGGCGTAGGAGAGGGACCACATGCCCGCATTCTCACCCGATCCGGCCGGTCCGACCCGGGGTGAGATCGGGGACGGTGTGCGGTCCGGTCCGGTGTGCGGTCCGGGATGGTGTGCGGTCCGGGGCGGTGCGCGGTCCGACGGGGTGCGCGTGGTCCCACCCGGCGTGCGGTCCGGGACGGCGTGCGGTCCGGGACGGTGAGCGGTCCGACCCGACGTGCGGTCCGGGTGGATTTTGCGGCCCGGCGGTCAGCGCCTCGTGGTGGCCGCCCGGCGGCTCGGCGTGCGGCCGGGGCGGCCAGGCGGCACGGTGGGAAGCACGGACGGCGGAAGCGCGGACCGGCCCCACCGGCAGGGGCAGCCGCGAGGAACCCCCCGTCCGTCCCGCGAGGATCCCGACCGCGGGGCCCCGGTCCCCTGAGCGTCCCCGACCGCGAGGATCCCGACCGTGAGGAGCCGCCCCGATGAGCCTGCACCGTCACAACCCCGCGGAACTCGCCCCGCCGGCCGGGTTCTCGCACGCGGTCACCGCCAACGGCAGCCGGCTGGTCTTCCTCTCGGGGCAGAGGGCGCTCGACAGCACCGGCGCCGTCGTCGGCACCACCCTGGCCGAGCAGTTCGCCACGGCGCTCGGCAACCTCCTCGTCGCCCTGCGGCACGCGGGCGGGGGCCCGGCCGACCTGACCCGCGTCACGGTGTACACGACCGACGTGGCCGCCCACGGGGCGCAATCCGCCGAACTGAGCCGGATCTGGCGCCGGATGGCGGGCCGGGACTATCCGGCGATGACGGTCGTCGAGGTCGTGCGGCTCCGGGAGGAGGGGGCGCTCGTCGAACTCGACGGCATCGCCGTGCTGGAGGAACCGGGCGGTGCTTGATCGACTGGTCGCCTCAGAACGGCGGGCTTAGGGTCGAAAGGTGGACCGACCGGCCCACGGCTCCTGCGGTGAGGGCGCGACGCGCCATGAACGAATCATGAGTAGTACACCGAAGCCGACGACCCCGGCGGTGGACCCCACTCCCGCCGGCAAGGGCGACGGCAAGGGCATCGCCCTGTTCGTCATCGCCTCCTGCCAGCTGATGGTCGTCCTCGACATCACCATCGTCAACATCGCGCTGCCACACATCCAGAGCGATCTCGACTTCTCGACGACCAGCCTCTCCTGGGTGGTCAACGCCTACACGCTGACCTTCGGCGGTCTCCTCCTGCTCGGCGGACGGGCCGGCGACATCCTCGGCAGGCGCCGCGTCTTCGTCTTCGGCGTGCTGCTCTTCGGATTCGCCTCCCTGCTCGGCGGGTTCGCGCAGGAGGGGTGGCAACTCCTCGCGGCCCGCGCCCTGCAGGGCGTCGGCGGCGCGATCGCCTCGCCGACCTCGCTCTCCCTGATCACGACCACCTTCGAGGAAGGGCCCGAACGCAACCGGGCCTTCGGCGTGTTCGCGGGCGTGTCGGCGGCCGGCGGCGCGATCGGACTGCTCGCGGGCGGCGTGCTCGTCGAATGGCTCGACTGGCGCTGGATCTTCTTCGTGAACGTGCCGATCGCGGTGATGATCGCGGTCCTGACCCCGCGTCACGTCAAGGAGTCCGAACGCCATCCGGGCCACTTCGACCTGGCGGGCGCGCTGACGTCGACCCTCGGCATGGTGGCGCTGGTGTACGGCTTCATCCGCGCGGCGCAGGAGGGCTGGAGCGATCCCTGGACGATCGCCTCGTTCTGCGCGGCGGTGGTGCTCCTCGTGGTCTTCGTCCTGGTGGAGCGCCGGAGCCGGCAGCCGATCACCCCGCTGCACATGTTCGCCGACCGCAACAGGGCGGGCACGTACGGCATGATGCTCTGCCTGGCGGCGGCGATCTTCGGGATGTTCTTCTTCCTGACCCTCTTCGTGCAACAGGTGCTCGGCTTCAGCCCGCTGGAGGCGGGCCTGGCCTTCCTGCCGGTCAGCGCCGTGATCGCGGTCGTGGCCGGTCTCACCTCCCAGCTGCTGCCGAAGTACGGCCCGAAGCCCTTCATGGTCCTCGGCTCCCTCTGCCTCGCGGTGGGCCTCTCCTGGCTGACCCTGACGGACGTCCACTCCACCTACGCGGGCTCGATCCTCGGGCCGATGCTGGTCTTCAGCGCCGGCATGGGCTTCATGTTCGTCTCGCTGACCCTGATGGCCCTCTCCAACGTCCGGCCCGCCGAGTCCGGCGCCGCCTCCGGCCTCCTCAACGCCACCCAGCAGGTCGGCGGTTCGCTGGGCCTCTCCATCCTGGTCACCGTCTTCGGCACCGCCAGCCGCAACGAGGCCGACGAACAGGTCCCGGCCTTCCTGGCCCAGGCGGGCCCCCTGGAGAAGGCCCGCTTCGCCGAGACCGGCCAGCTGCCGCCCCCCTGGGGCGACGAGGTCCTCACCTCCGGCGTCTCCGCCGGCTTCGTCGTCGCCGCCGCCTTCGCCATCGTGTCCTTCCTGATCGCCCTCCTCGTCATCAAGGTCCGCCCCTCCGACATCGAACGCCTCAAGGGCGGCGGCGGGATGATGCCGGGCGGATAGGCCGGCCGGTCCCCGACGCTCCTGCCCCCGGGCGCCTCGGTGAAGACGAGGAACGACCCTGTAAAAGAACAGGATTGACGAGGCATCATGTTTTCGCGCCGGTCGTCGTACCGGTGCGTGGGGCGGGGGAGGGGGAGGGGCGCATGGCCGAGTCCAGGACGACGTGGCCGATCTTCGTGAGCCTGGGAGTCACGGGCCTGGGGGTCCTCGTCGGGTTGCTGGCCTGGTTGTTCCCGGTGGCCGGTGGAGCGGAGCCGGAAGCCCGGCGCTCCGGCGGGGCGGCCGGGTCCGGGACGCGGGAGGGCGAGGCCGCCCGCACCGGGACGCCGACCGTGCCCGCGTCGACCACGTCGACGCCGGCCGATTCTCCGCCGGCCCGGTCTCCGTCGGCCGAGTCCCCGTCGGCCGCAAGCCTGCCCCCGGCCCTCAGCGGCCGGACCCCCGAGGGCTGGGCGGGGACGTGGCGCGGATCCACGAGCAGCGGTGAAGAGCTGATCATCGTGAAGCTGCGGGCGGGGAGCGAGGGGCAGCCGGTCGGGACGATCGAATGGCCCGTGTCGTCGTGCCGGGGGGAGCTCACCCTGCTCGCCGTCATGGAGGAGAAGCTGGTCGTCCACGAGGTCATCACACGCGACCCCGAGGAAAGGTGCCGCGAAGAGGCGCAGATCGACTTCGTCCTCGTCGGGGACGCGCTGCTCCTCGGCGGCGCCGAGTGGGGCAAGAACGCGACCCTGCAGCGCGTCTGACCCCACCGCCGGACCCGTGCCCGCCCCTTGCCGGACCCGCCCCCGGCGGAAAGAACGGAGCGAACCGTGCCGACCGCTCCGTACCGGCGCGGAGCGGCCGGCACGGAGCGGGGGAGCCGTCAGATGTCCCTGAAGATCTCGATCTGGGCGCCCACCGAGTTGAGGCGTTCGGCCAGGTCCTCGTAGCCGCGGTTGATGACGTAGACGTTGCGGAGGACGGAGGTGCCTTCGGCGGCCATCATGGCGAGGAGGACGACGACGGCGGGGCGGAGGGCGGGCGGGCACATCATCTCGGCGGCGCGCCAGCGGGTGGGGCCCTCGACCAGGACGCGGTGGGGGTCCAGGAGCTGGAGGCGGCCGCCGAGGCGGTTGAGGTCCGTGAGGTAGATGGCGCGGTTGTCGTAGACCCAGTCGTGGATGAGGGTCTGGCCCTGGGCCGTGGCCGCGATGGCCGCGAAGAAGGGGACGTTGTCGATGTTGAGGCCCGGGAAGGGCATCGGGTGGATCTTGTCGATCGGCGCCTCCAGCTTGGAGGGGCGGACCGTCAGGTCGACCAGGCGGGTGCGGCCGTTGTCGGCGGCGTACTCGGCGGAGCGGTCGTGGTCGAGGCCCATCTCCTCCAGGACCGCGAGCTCGATCTCCAGGAACTCGATCGGCACCCGGCGGATCGTCAGCTCGGACTCGGTGACGACGGCCGCGGCGAGGAGGCTCATCGCCTCGACCGGGTCCTCGGAGGGGGAGTAGTCGACGTCGACATCGATCTCCGGGACGCCGTGCACGGTCAGGGTGGTGGTGCCGACGCCGTCGACGCGGACGCCGAGGGTCTCCAGGAAGAAGCACAGGTCCTGGACCATGTAGTTGGAGGAGGCGTTGCGGATGACGGTGACGCCGTCGTGGCGGGCGGCCGCCAGGAGCGCGTTCTCGGTCACGGTGTCGCCGCGCTCGGTCAGGACGATCGGGCGGACCGGAGCCACGCCCTGCTCCACCTGCGCGTGGTAGAGGCCCTCGGTGGCGGTGATGTCCAGGCCGAAGCGGCGCAGCGCGATCATGTGCGGCTCGATCGTGCGCGTGCCGAGGTCGCAGCCGCCGGCGTAGGGCAGCTTGAAGCGGTCCAGGCGGTGCAGCAGCGGGCCGAGGAACATGATGATGGAGCGGGTGCGGATGGCGGCCTCGGCGTCGATGGACTCCATGTCCAGCTCGGCCGGCGGCACGATCTCCAGGTCCACGCCGTCGTTGATCCAGCGGGTGCGGACGCCGATGGAGTTGAGCACTTCGAGGAGGCGGAAGACCTCCTCGATGCGGGCGACCCGGCGCAGCACCGTGCGGCCCTTGTTGAGGAGGGTGGCGCAGAGCAGCGCGACGCAGGCGTTCTTGCTGGTCTTGACGTCGATGGAGCCGGAGAGGCGGCGGCGGCCGACGACGCGGAGGTGCATCGGGCCGGCGTAGCCGAGGGAGACGATCTCGCTGTCGAGGGCCTCGCCGATGCGGGCGATCATCTCAAGGCTGATGTTCTGGTTGCCGCGTTCGATCCGGTTGACCGCGCTCTGGCTGGTGGCCAGGGCTTCGGCGAGCTGCGTCTGGGTCCAGCCGCGGTGCTGCCGTGCGTCACGGATGAGCTTGCCGATGCGTACGAGGTAGTCGTCTGCCATGCCGTCACGTTATCTCAGATATGAGATGAGTCGATCACTGGGGTGCGGCATTCGGGTGACGTGTCGTTACTTATGATGCTATATGACCGATTCGGACTACTGGGGGAGGTCGAAGGCCGTGGGGTGTCGCGGCTCGTAGAGGGGGAGTTCCGTGCCGCTCGGCAGCCGTACCGCCGCCAGCAGCCCCCAGCGCTCCTCGGTGATGGCCCGTGAGATCTCCGCGCCCCTGTCCTCCAGGGCGGTGAGGGTGCGGGTGAGGTCCTCGCACGTCAGGTAGACCTCCGGCCGCGTGGAGCCCTCCTCGGGGGCCGGGTGGACCGCGACCTCCGCGGGCGGCAGCCGGAACACCAGCCACCCCCGCCCCGCGTCCACGTACGGGAAGCCGGCGACGTCCCTGAGGAAGGCCCGGTCGGCCTCCGCGTCCCGGCTGTAGAGGGTGATGTGCGCGCCGCTGAACATGCTCCGAGCCTCCGCCGGTCCGGAGCCGCGGGCAACGCGGGCGCGCCCGAACGGAGTCCCGCGGAGCCGGAGCCGGAGCCGGAGCCGGAGCCGGAGCCGGTGGCGGGGCTGGTGCCGGTGTGGGTGTGGGTGGCGGCGTACGGCTCCTCCGGTTCTCAGCTCCCCGCCCTTTTCCCCGGCCCGCCGGCCGGCGTCAGCGTCCACGTGCCGCGCGACCGCACGTACAGCAGGCCCGGCTTCCTCGGCGTGACCACCGTGCGGGTGAAGGCGTCCTCCCCCTCGCACAGCGCCTCCCCGGGACGGAAGTCGGGGCGCAGGAGGTGGAGCGCGAAGGCGGAACCGGAATGCTGGGTGACCCGGAACCGCTCCCGGCCGCCGGGGTGCCGCAGGACGTACGAACCGGCCGACGAGAGCCCGTCGTCCAGGAACAGGGGGTCCAGGGAGGGGAGCGCGTCGACCGGGTGCAGCCAGGCCCGCCACCTCTTCCCGGTGTGCATCCGGAGGCGGATCCCGGGCTGTCCGTCGGCCGGGACCGGGACGACGGCCCTGGTCAGCACGGAGGCGTGGGTGAGGGGCTGCCTGGGCCTTCCCTCGCCGGGCGGGCCGTCCAGTTCCACCCAGGAGCCCTCCGGCCGCTCCAGGTGGACGACGAGCACCGCCGGCTCGTTCGCGCCGGTGCGGTGGAGGAGGATCTCCGCCCCGCCCCGGCCCTCCCGTCGCTGCCGCTCCCCGGTGTGTGCCGGCCACGCCTCGTACGCCTCGGGGGCCGGCGGCGTGCGGGGGGCGGGAGCGGTGCTCGTACGGCTCCGGGGGGCCGGCGCGGCCGGGCGTTCCGGCTCCCGCAGCCCGCTCTCGATCGGCGACCGGCCCTCCATGAGCCGTACGGCGTCGGCCGCGCACACGGCGACGGTCCGGACCGTGCCGCCGGCCGGCGCCCACTGCGCCTCCTCGGCGGCGCGTCCATGGCGGGGATCGAAGAAGCAGAGGGGGAGGCGGTGCGGCCGGGGACGGCCGTCGAGGGCCGCGTCCAGGCAGGCCAGGGCGTGCCGGCCCGCGTCGAGGGCGCGCAGCACGTCGGCGGCGTCCCGCAGGTCCCGGTCGCCGACGAAGTCCCGCTTGGCCCGCTCGTACGCGTCCAGCGCCCGCTGGTAGTCGTCGAGCAGGGCGGGACCGTGCAGGTCGTGGTCCGGTACGAAGGGGTGTGCGGCGAGCGTCTCCCCGAACGCGGTGATCTCCGCGTCGACCCGGGCCAGGTCTGCCTCCGCCCGGCCCGTCCGGTCCGGCCGGTCCGTCTCCTCCGCGCGTCCGCGTCCTCGGAACAGGCCCCGGATCGCCCCCACCACACCGTCGGTCATGCGGGTGATCGTAAGGGCGGGCGCCACTCCCGGCGCCCGCCGGTTCGTGGAGATCCCGCCGCCCCGGCCGGGAGGTGGCCGATCGCCCCGGCCCGGAGGCGGTCGACCGGCCGGACCCGGACGAGAGGCGCCCGCCCGGCCACGGGAGGGCCCGGGCAGGCGCCGTCGGCCGCCGCCGGCCGCGGTCGCGGGGCCGGGCGCGGAGGGGCCGCCACGTGAGATCGAGGGGCGGCCGGGCATGACCGACGGCCGGGGATGCACTAGAGTTATCTCGACATCGAGATAACTGCTGACGGCGCACTGCGGCCGCCTCCCCGGTAAGGGTTACCTAACTTAGCCTTACCTTAGCGGATCGGCGAGAAGCCGTGGCGGCAGCATGACGGTAGTACGCGCACATTGATGAAGGAGACTGTCGTGTCGGCGAACAGCTTCGACGCCCGCAGCACGCTGCGCGTGGGCGACGAGTCGTACGAGATCTTCAAGCTGGACAAGGTCGAGGGCTCCGCGCGCCTCCCTTACAGCCTGAAGGTCCTCCTGGAGAACCTGCTCCGCACCGAGGACGGCGCGAACATCACCGCCGACCACATCCGGGCCCTCGGCAACTGGGACTCGCAGGCCCAGCCGAGCCAGGAGATCCAGTTCACGCCGGCGCGCGTGATCATGCAGGACTTCACCGGTGTCCCCTGCGTCGTCGACCTCGCCACCATGCGCGAGGCCGTCGCCGCGCTCGGCGGCGACCCGGCGAAGATCAACCCGCTCTCCCCGGCCGAGATGGTCATCGACCACTCCGTCATCGCCGACAAGTTCGGCACCAACGACGCCTTCGCGCAGAACGTCGAGCTGGAGTACGGCCGCAACAAGGAGCGCTACCAGTTCCTGCGCTGGGGCCAGACCGCCTTCGACGACTTCAAGGTCGTCCCCCCGGGCACCGGCATCGTCCACCAGGTGAACATCGAGCACCTGGCCCGCACGGTCATGGTCCGCAACGGCCAGGCGTACCCCGACACCCTCGTCGGCACCGACTCCCACACCACCATGGTCAACGGCCTCGGTGTGCTCGGCTGGGGCGTCGGCGGCATCGAGGCCGAGGCCGCCATGCTCGGCCAGCCGGTCTCCATGCTGATCCCGCGCGTCGTCGGCTTCAAGCTGACCGGCGAGCTGCCCACCGGCACCACCGCCACCGACCTGGTGCTGACCATCACCGAGATGCTGCGCAAGCACGGCGTCGTCGGCAAGTTCGTCGAGTTCTACGGTGAGGGCGTCGCCGCCACCTCGCTGGCGAACCGCGCCACCATCGGCAACATGTCGCCGGAGTTCGGCTCCACCGCCGCGGTCTTCCCGATCGACGACGAGACCCTGAACTACCTCAAGCTCACCGGCCGCTCCGAGCAGCAGGTCGCGCTCGTCGAGGCGTACGCCAAGGAGCAGGGCCTCTGGCTGGACCCGAAGGCCGAGCCCGACTTCTCCGAGAAGCTGGAGCTCGACCTCTCCACGGTCGTCCCGTCCATCGCCGGCCCGAAGCGCCCGCAGGACCGCATCGTCCTCGCGAACGCCGCCGCGCAGTTCGCCCAGGACGTGCGCAACTACGTCGACTCGGTCGACGAGGCGGGCAAGGAGTCCTTCCCGGCCTCCGACGCCCCGGCCGTCTCCAGCACGGTCCCGTCGAACCCGGTCGAGGTCACCGCCCCCGACGGCTCGACCTACACCCTCGACCACGGTGCGGTGACGGTCGCGGCCATCACCTCCTGCACCAACACGTCGAACCCGTACGTCATGGTCGCCGCCGCGCTCGTCGCGAAGAAGGCCGTGGAGAAGGGCCTGACCCGCAAGCCGTGGGTCAAGACCACCCTCGCCCCCGGCTCGAAGGTCGTCACCGACTACTTCGACAAGGCGGGCCTCACCCCGTACCTCGACAAGGTCGGCTTCAACCTCGTCGGCTACGGCTGCACCACCTGCATCGGCAACTCCGGCCCGCTGCCGGAGGAGGTCTCCAAGGCCGTCAACGAGCACGACCTGGCCGTGACCTCGGTCCTCTCGGGCAACCGCAACTTCGAGGGCCGCATCAACCCCGACGTCAAGATGAACTACCTGGCCTCCCCGCCGCTGGTCGTCGCGTACGCCATCGCGGGCTCCATGAAGGTGGACATCACCAAGGACGCGCTGGGCACCGACACCGAGGGCAACCCGGTCTTCCTCAAGGACATCTGGCCCTCCGAGTCCGAGGTCAACGACGTCGTCGCCAACGCGATCGGCGAGGACATGTTCGCCAAGTCCTACCAGGACGTCTTCGCCGGCGACGCCCAGTGGCAGGCGCTGTCGATCCCGACCGGCAACACCTTCGAGTGGGACGCCGAGTCGACCTACGTCCGCAAGCCCCCGTACTTCGAGGGCATGACGATGGAGACCACCCCGGTCACCGACATCACGGGCGCCCGCGTGCTCGCGAAGCTCGGCGACTCGGTCACCACCGACCACATCTCCCCGGCCGGTGCCATCAAGGCCGACACCCCGGCCGGCAAGTACCTCACCGAGCACGGTGTGGAGCGTCGCGACTTCAACTCCTACGGCTCGCGCCGGGGCAACCACGAGGTCATGATCCGCGGCACCTTCGCCAACATCCGCCTGCGCAACCAGATCGCGCCGGGCACCGAGGGCGGCTACACCCGCGACTTCACCCAGGACGGCGGCCCGGTGTCGTTCATCTACGACGCCTCGCAGAACTACCAGGCCGCCGGCACCCCGCTGGTCATCCTGGGCGGCAAGGAGTACGGCTCCGGCTCGTCCCGCGACTGGGCCGCCAAGGGCACCGCGCTCCTCGGCGTCAAGGCCGTCATCACCGAGTCGTACGAGCGCATCCACCGCTCGAACCTCATCGGCATGGGCGTCCTCCCGCTCCAGTTCCCGGCCGGCCAGTCGGCCGACTCGCTCGGCCTGACCGGCGAGGAGACCTTCTCCATCACCGGCATCACCGAGCTGAACGAGGGCACCACCCCCAGCACGGTGAAGGTCACCACCGACACCGGTGTCGAGTTCGACGCGGTCGTCCGCATCGACACCCCCGGCGAGGCGGACTACTACCGCAACGGCGGCATCATGCAGTACGTGCTCCGCAACCTGATCCGCGGCTGAACACGCTGATCCGGCAGCAGGCGGGAAGGGCCCCGCTCCTCTTCACGAGGAGCGGGGCCCTTCCGTCGTACCGGGACGAACGCGCGCGGCGGATCAGAACATCGCGCGGAAGCCGTTCCAGCCCGAGGTGCCGATCTTGACGCGGCCGGAGTACGGCGAGGACGAGCTGCCCTTGCCCTTGTACAGCCACAGCGCGCCGGAGCCGTCGCGGGCCACCAGGTCCGCCCGGCCGTCACCGGTCAGGTCGCCGGACGAGACCAGCAGGTTGTACGTGTTCCAGCCCGCGCCGATCCGGGTGCGGGAGGTGAACGGCGCGGTGCGGCTGCCGGTGCCCTTGTACAGCCACAGGACGCCGTTGCGGTCGCGGGCGACGATGTCGGCCTTGCCGTCGCCGCTCACGTCGCCCTTGCCGGCGATCTGGGTGTACGCGCCCCAGCCGGAGCCGATCCGGGTGCGCTGGGTCAGCGCGCCGTTGCCGTAGCCCAGGTAGTGCCAGAGCACACCGGCGCTGTCGCGGGCCAGGATGTCGTCGGCCGCGCCACCGCCGGTGTTGGAGGCGGAGAACACCTTGTTGTAGATGTTCCAGCCGCCACCGATGTCGCGGACCGGGCCGCCGTCGGTGTAGTTCAGCCGGCCGTCGCTGCGGACGGCGTAGAAGCCGTCGGAGCCGCGGTCGGCGTCCATGTCGGCCTGGGTGAAGTGCTTGTACGAGGTCCAGCCCCAGCCGGACTTGTCGGCCAGGCGCTGGATGGCGCCGCCGCCGACCGGGGTGTAGCCCCAGATGTCGCCCGCGCTGTTCACGCCGTACAGGTTGTTGTACGGGGTGACGTTCGCCGCCAGGGCCGACGCGTTCCCCGACTGGCGGGGGACGAAGGTCGGACCCGGCTCCGCCGCCACCGCGGCCGTCGTGGTGCCCACCAGGGCGGCGGTCACCGCGGCGACCGTGACACGGGCGAGCACGCCCGTGCGGTTCAGGCCAGAAGTCTTGGCCACGTGATCTCCAGATCAGAATCGAGAACAGAACTGCACGAAACACCACCGAACTCGGCCCGGTTCGGCGGGTTTTCCCCCGTTTCCGCCCGCCCGGCAGTGCCTCCGTACATGACAGGAAGACGCCGGCCGCGCCCCCGCGGTTCCGGCCATCCCGCGACTTCCTTCGCGGCCCGTCCGTTTCGCCGGATTGCGAATGGACCATTCAGCTTGTGAACGCATGATGGAAGGGTGCGTTCCGGTGGCACGGGGCAGTCTCCCGTCGCGGGGTCCGGAGAAATCCCCGAGGTCTCAACTCGGGAAAGATGCCCGAGGAATGCTGCTTTCGATCTTGCTCCCGCCGAGGGAAGTGGACTATACCTGTCGGCGTCCAGCCCGTCGGTTCCTTCCGGCGACGGCCCGACGCCTGCACGACCCAGCTGCAAATGACCGCGGTGGCGGGGCCCTTCGCCGGTGGCGAGACGAAGTACGGGCGACCGGTACACCGCCTGAGTCCTGAATGAAGGCGAGGACTTGAGCATGGGATCCACCTCCGCCCACTCGAACGAGGGCGGCCTCGGCCGTCGTGATCTGATCAAGCGTTCCGCCGCTGTCGGTCTGATCTCCGTCCCGGCGATGGGCTTCCTTTCCGCCTGCGCCAGCGGTGGCGGCAAGACCAACGACAAGGTCGAGAAGGGCGTCAAGTCCGACAAGAACCCGCTCGGGGTGAATGAGTCGGCCGAGCTCGATTTCGTCCTCTTCGACGGCGGTTTCGGCCAGCAGTACGCCAAGGACGCGATCAAGCTCTTCGAGGCGAGCTACCCGAAGGCCAAGGTCAAGTTCACCCCGACGCAGAAGATCACCACCGAGCTCCAGCCGCGGTTCAACGGCGGCACCCCGCCGGACCTGATCGACAACTCCGGCGCCGAGCAGATGGACATGGGCGTCCTCGTCGGCCAGAAGCAGCTCACCGACCTGACCCCGCTCCTGGACGCGCCCTCGATCGACGACCCGAGCAAGAAGGTCCGCGACACCCTGCGCCCCGGCATCATCGAGATGGGCCAGTTCGACGGCGAGCCCTGCTGGATGCTCAACTACGCCTACACCGTCTACGGCGTGTGGTACTCGCAGAAGCTGCTCGACTCGCTCGACGCCACGTACCCCGAGACGTGGGACGAGATGCTGGCGGTCTGCGAGAAGGCCAAGAAGAAGAACATCGCGCCCTGGACGTACGCCGGCAAGCACCCGTACTACCTGCCCTTCTCGCTCTACCCGATGATCGGCAAGGTCGGCGGCCGCGAGGTCCTCGACGCCATCGACAACCTGGAGCCGAAGGCCTGGGAGCACCCGGCCGTCAAGGCCTGTTTCGAGGCGTACTACGAGCTCTTCAAGAAGGGCTACATCCTCCAGGGCACCCCCGGCCTCGACCACATCCAGTCGCAGACCGCCTGGACCGAGGGCAAGGCGCTCTTCATCCCGAACGGCTCCTGGGTCGAGAACGAGGCCGCGAAGACCATGCCGGCCGACTTCGGCCTGGCCGTCTCCGCCCCGACCGGCCTGGACTCCTCCGACAAGCTGCCCTTCGGCACCATCTGGGCGGCCGGCGGCGAGCCCTTCATCGTCCCGGCGAAGGCGAAGAACCCCGAGGCCGCCATGGAGCAGCTGCGCATCATGCTCAGCGAGGCGTCCTCCAAGAGCTTCACCCAGTCCGTGAAGTCGCTCAGCGCGCTCAACGGCGGCACCTCCGGCATCGAGCTGTCCCCGGGCCTCAAGTCCGGTGTGGCGGCGCTGGAGAAGGCCGGCACCAACGTGGTCAACCCCCGTCTGCAGGACTGGTACGTCGCGCTCCAGAAGGAGAAGATCGGCGTCGCCGGCATCGGCGAGATGATGGCGGGCCGCGCCACCCCCGCGGAGACGATCAAGAAGATCCAGAAGTTCGCCGACGAGGCGGCCAAGGACCCGAACATCAAGCACTACAAGCACCAGTGAGCAGTGCCGGGGCCCCTTCCCGCCGACCGGGAGCGGGCCCCGGCCCCTCGGCGCGCGGCGCCGCGGCGCGCGTCCTTCGCCGGAGATCGGGGTCGGTTCGGAATGCAGCACGGCAAGTACCGTTTCATCGCGGGGTTCCTGGTGGTGCCCCTGGCGCTCTACGCGCTCTTCGTCATATGGCCGTTCATCCAGTCCATCTACTACTCGCTCACGGACTGGAGCGGTCTGAGTCCCGAATTCGGATTCGTCGGCCTGGACAACTACACCAGACTGCTCGACGACGAGATCTTCTGGAAGTCGCTCCAGCACAGTCTGACCTTCGCGGTCGTCCTTCCCCTGGTGACGGTCGGATTCGCGCTCTTCCTGGCGTTCATGCTGAATGTCGGAGGCCGGCGGCGTAAGGGCGCGGCGGTCACGGGCGTCCGCGGCTCGTCTTTCTACAAGATCGTCTATTTCTTCCCGCAGGTGCTGTCGATCGTCATCGTCGCGCTGCTCTTCCAGTTCGCCTACAACCCGAACAGCGGGGCCATCAATTCGTTCCTCAGGGCGGTCGGCCTCGGCAGCGTCCAGCCGAACTGGCTCGGCGATCCCGACCTCGCCCTCATCTGCGTGATGGTGGTGCTGGTCTGGTCGACGGTCGGCTTCTTCGTGGTGCTCTTCTCGGCGGGCATGGCGTCCATTCCGCGCGATTTCTACGAGGCCGCGCTGCTGGACGGCGCCAACCGCTTCACCACGTTCTTCAAGATCACCCTGCCGCTGCTCTGGGACACCGTGCAGTCGGGGTGGATCTACATGGGCATCCTCGCGCTCGGCGCCGAGTCCTTCGCGGTGGTGCAGATCATGACCGTCGGACCGAGCGGCGGCGGGCCCGACTACTCGACCATCGTCCTCCCGCTGTACGTGTACCAGAAGGCGTTCCGGGACGGCCAGGCCGCCTACGCCACGACCATCGGCGTCGCGCTCCTCCTCGTCACGCTCGCCTTCGCGGCGGTCGTGATGAAGCTGGGCCGGCGCGAGCGGCTGGAGTTCTGATGAAGACCACCGACACCCCGCCGACCGGCGACGCGCAGATCCCCGCCCCCCGCGCGGCCGGGGGCCCCGCGGTGACCAAGGCCGCGGCCCCGGTCGAGGAGAAGGGCGAGGGCGGCGTCCTCAACGTCTTCTCGCACGGCGTGCTGATCATCTGGGCGATCATGGTGGTGCTGCCGCTGCTCTGGGCGGTCATGACCTCCTTCAAGACCGACCGGGCGATCTTCACCTCGCCCTGGTCGCTGCCGGACGCGCTGCACTTCGACAACTGGTCGCGTGCCTGGACCCAGGCGCACATGAGCGAGTACTTCCTGAACACGGTCCTGGTGGTCGGCGGCTCGCTGATCGGCACCCTGCTGTTCGGCTCGATGGCGGCGTACGTCCTGGCCCGCTTCGAGTTCCCCGGGAACCGCTTCCTCTACTTCCTCTTCATCGGGGGGATGAGCTTCCCGATCATCCTGGCGCTGGTGCCGCTCTTCTACGTGATGCAGAACATGGCCCTGCTGGACACCGTCCACGGCCTGATCCTGGTCTACATCGCGTACTCGCTGCCCTTCACCGTCTTCTTCCTCACCGCCTTCTTCCGGACGCTGCCGACCTCGGTGGCGGAGGCGGCCTTCATCGACGGCGCCTCGCACACCCGCACCTTCTTCCAGGTGATGCTGCCGATGGCCAAGCCGGGCCTGATCAGCGTCGGCATCTTCAACTTCCTCGGCCAGTGGAACCAGTACCTGCTGCCGACGGTGCTCAACACCGATCCGGACAAGAAGGTGCTCTCGCAGGGCCTGGTGCAGCTCGCGGTCAGCCAGGGCTACAAGGGCGACTGGTCCGGGCTCTTCGCCGGCCTGGTGATGGCGATGCTCCCGGTGCTCGCCGCGTACGTCGTCTTCCAGCGGCAGGTGGTGGCCGGACTCACCGCCGGCGCCGTGAAGTAGCTGGAGCGCTCCCACGCTCCCGAGGCCCCCCGCACGCGTCCGCGTGCGGGGGGCCTCCGGCCGTTCCGGGTCTTGACGGGAGCGAAGGCGAAAGCGTCCCCTTAGAGTTCACATGTTGGAGAAAACGGTGGGAGTGAAAGAGTCGATGGAGACTCCGGGGTCGCAGACGTCTCTGCACAGGGCCAATCTCGAACGGGTCGTGCGGGCCGTCCGGATGGCCGGTTCGCTGACCCAGGCGGAGATCGCCCGGGCGACGGGACTGTCGGCGGCGACCGTCTCCAACATCGTCCGGGAGCTGAAGGACGGCGGCACGGTCGAGGTGACCCCCACCTCGGCGGGCGGCCGGCGGGCCCGCAGCGTGTCGCTCTCCGGCGACGCGGGCATCGTCATCGGTGTCGACTTCGGCCACACCCACCTGCGGGTCGCGGTCGGCAACCTCGCCCACCAGGTGCTCGCCGAGGAGTCCGAGCCGCTCGACGTGGACGCCTCCGCCGCGGAGGGCTTCGACCGGGCGGAGCAGCTGGTCAACCGGCTGATCGAGGCCACCGGCATCGGCCGGGACAAGGTCATCGGCGTCGGTCTGGGCGTGCCGGGGCCCATCGACGTCGCCTCCGGGACGCTCGGCTCGACCTCGATCCTGCCGGGGTGGAGCGGGATCAACCCGGCCGAGGAGCTGTCCGCCCGGCTCGGGGTCCCCGTCCACGTCGACAACGACGCCAACCTGGGCGCGCTCGGCGAGCTGGTGTGGGGGAGCGGCCGGGGCGTCAAGGACCTGGCGTACATCAAGGTGGCGAGCGGCGTCGGCGCCGGTCTGGTGATCGACGGGCGGGTCTACCGGGGCCCGGGCGGCACGGCCGGCGAGATCGGCCACATCACGCTCGACGAGTCGGGCCCGGTCTGCCGCTGCGGCAACCGCGGCTGCCTGGAGACCTTCACGGCCGCCCGGTACGTGCTGCCGCTGCTCCAGCCGAGCCACGGGCCGGACCTCACCATGGAGCGCGTGGTGCAGCTGGCCCGCGAGGGCGATCCGGGCTGCCGCCGGGTCATCGCCGACGTGGGCCGCCACATCGGCAGCGGCGTCGCCAACCTTTGCAATCTCTTGAACCCGAGCCGGGTCGTGCTCGGCGGCGACCTCGCCGAGGCGGGGGAGCTGGTGCTCGCCCCGATCCGGGACTCGGTCGGCCGGTACGCGATCCCGAGCGCCGCCCGGCGGCTCTCCCTGGTGCAGGGGGCCCTGGGCGGCCGGGCCGAGGTCCTGGGCGCGCTGGCCCTGGTGCTGAGCGAAATGGGCGATTCGACCCTGCTCAACGGGACAGAAGGGGCGTTTCCGGCGGCCGGTCCGGCCGCCGTGCCTGCCTTCACTTAGAAAACAATAACCACCGTTGTCATCTCGTTAAGTTTTCACTTCTTGACGACGGTGTTGCGGCCGAGTTGACTTCGTGACACCTCGGCCGCACCGTCGCGGCCTCGTCAGGGAGGCACTCCAACATGAACGCAATGACCCGTCGTGTCGTCATAGGTACGGCCGCGGTCTCCATGGCCCTCGCCCTCTCCGCCTGCGGCAAGGCCGGCGGCGGGGACAGCGAGGACAAGGGCAGTTCGAGCAAGATCGGTCTGCTCCTCCCGGAGAACAAGACCGCCCGGTACGAGTCGCTGGACAAGCCGCAGTTCGAGAAGGCCGTCAAGGCCGCCTGCGACACCTGCGAGGTCGTCTACAACAACGCCGTCTCCGACGTCGTGAAGCAGAAGCAGCAGTTCGACCAGCTCATCGCCGACGGCGTGAAGGTCATCGCCCTCGACCCGGTCGACTCCGCCAAGGCGGCCGGCTGGGTCGCCGAGGCGAAGGGCAAGGGCGTCAAGGTCGTCGCGTACGACCGCGCGATCGAGGGCGCGGACGCCTACGTCAGCCACGACAACAACAAGGTCGGCGAGCTCCAGGGCCAGGCGCTCCTCGCCGCCCTCGGCGACAAGGCCGCCTCCGCCCAGATCGTCATGATCAACGGCGACGAGAAGGACCCGAACGCCGGTCTCTTCAAGAAGGGCGCGCACACCGCCCTCGACGGCAAGGTCGGCAAGATCGCCTACGAGGCCTCGGGCGAGTGGGACCCGAAGGTCGCGGGCGAGAAGATGGCCGCCGCCATCTCCTCCGTCGGCAAGGACAAGATCGGCGCCGTCTACTCCGCCAACGACGGCATGGCGGGCGGCATCGTCACCTCCCTGGAGAACGCCGGCATCAAGGGCATCCCGGTCGGCGGCCAGGACGCCGAGGTCGCGGGCATCCAGCGGATCGTCGCCGGCACCCAGACCTTCACCATCTACAAGAGCCCGCTCCAGCTGGCCCCCGAGGCCGCCAAGTTCTCGGTCAACCTGCTCCAGGGCAAGGACCTCGGCGCCCAGGGCGAGACGGACGGCGTGAAGTCCACCCTCTTCCCGCCGGTGGTCGTCGACAAGACCAACATCCAGTCCACGGTGATCAAGGACGGCATCTACAAGGCCGCCGACATCTGCTCCGCGGACCTCGCCGCCAAGTGCGCCGAGCTGGGCATCAAGTAAGCCCTCGGGGCCTGTCCGCCGGACAGGCCCCACCAGCCCGAAAACCCGGGCCAAGCAACCCCCCTGCCGGACCGTCAGCCCCGGCGGGACGCGGAACGCGCCCGTCCCCGTGACGCGGTTCCGCCCCAGACCCGTCCGGCCCCGGCCGACCCAGACCCCGCTGTCGGTCCGGGGCCGGACGAGCACAGCCCCCCTCGAACTCGGCGCCCCACGGCGCGACATGCCGCTGCCCCCGTCCACGGGCGGCGAAGGAGTTGGTTCACGTGTCCCAGACGCCTGTCCTGGCGTTGCGCGGGATCTTCAAGCGATTCGGAGCGGTCCAGGTCCTCTCCGGCGTCGACCTCGAAGTCCACGCGGGCGAAGTCGTCGCCCTGGTCGGCGACAACGGCGCCGGCAAGTCCACCCTGGTGAAGACGATCGCCGGCGTCCACCCGATCGACGAGGGCGTCATCGAGTGGGAGGGCCGCCCGGTCGAGATCTCCCGCCCGCAGGACTCCCAGAACCTCGGCGTGGCCACCGTCTACCAGGACCTCGCCCTGTGCGACAACCTCGACGTCGTCGCCAACCTCTTCCTCGGCCGCGAGCTCAAGAAGGGCGGCGTCCTCGACGAGGTCGCCATGGAGAAGCGCGCCAAGGACCTCCTGTCCACGCTCTCCATCCGCATCCCCAGCGTCCGCATCCCCGTCGCCGCCCTCTCCGGCGGCCAGCGGCAGGTCGTCGCCATCGCCCGCGCCCTGGTCGGCGACCCCAAGATCGTCATCCTGGACGAGCCGACCGCCGCGCTCGGCGTCGAGCAGACCGCCCAGGTCCTCGACCTGGTCGAGCGGCTCCGCGAGCAGGGCCTCGGCGTCATCCTCATCAGCCACAACATGGCCGACGTGAAGGCCGTCGCCGACACCGTCGCCGTGCTGCGGCTCGGCCGCAACAACGGCACCTTCCCGGTCGCCACCACCACGCACGAAGAGATCATCGCCGCGATCACCGGCGCCACGGACAACGCCGTGACCCGCCGGCAGGCCCGCACCGCGGAGGCAGCCCAGTGAGCACCACCCCCAAGGCCACCGGCGAGGCGGCCGTGCCCGAGCCCCGCACCTCCGAGGACGCGGCCACCGAGACCCCGGCCGCCGCCGCGATCCCCGCCGTCGACCCCCGCCTGCTCGTCCGCGAGCAGGGCTTCAAGGGCTACGTCGAGGAGTTCAAGCGCAAGATCCGCTCCGGCGAGATCGGCTCCCTGCCGGTCGTCGTCGGCCTGATCGTCATCGGCGTCGTCTTCCAGGCGCTGACCGGCAACTTCATCACCTCGTACAACCTCGACCAGATCACGCTGTACGCGGCCGGCCCCGGCATCATGGCCGTCGGCATCGTCTTCGTGCTGCTGCTCGGCGAGATCGACCTCGCCGTCGGCTCCGTCGCGGGCCTCGCGGGCTCCGTCTGGGGCGTGCTCGCCACCGACATGCCCGACTCCCTCGCGATCCTCCTCGGCATCCTCTCCGGCACCCTCCTGGGCGCCTTCCACGGCCTGGTCTTCTCCAAGATCGGCGTCCCCGCCTTCGTCGTCACCCTCGCCGGCTTCCTCGGCTGGGCCGGCCTGCAGACCTGGGTGATGGGCGAGCGGTCCACCATCCCCACCCCCATCGGCAGCTTCGTCGGCGACCTCACCAAGTACTACTTCTCCGACGTCATCGCCGCCTACGGCCTCGCCGCCGCGGTGATCGCCGCCTTCTACCTCGCCCAGCTGCGCGACTCCCGCCGCCGCAGGGCCGCCGAGCTGCCGCACCGCCCGCACAGCGAGATCCTGCTGCGCACCGGCGTCCTCGCGGTCCTCGTCCTGGTCGCCGCGTACGGCTTCAACCAGGAGAAGGGCCTCCCGCTCTCCCTGGTGATCTTCCTGCTGATCCTGCTGGTCACCGACTTCGTGCTGCGCCGCACCACCTACGGCCGCCAGGTCTTCGCGGTCGGCGGCGGCATCGAGGCGGCCCGCCGGGCCGGCATCAACGTCGCCTGGATCCGGACCTCCGTCTTCATGATCTCCGGCACCCTGGGCGCCGTCGGCGGCCTCTTCCTGGCCTCCGCCACCGGCGGCGCGGACCGCTCGCTCGGCGGCGGCAACCAGCTCATGATGTGCATCGCCGCGGCGGTCATCGGCGGCACCTCCCTCTTCGGAGGCCGCGGCAAGGTCTGGTCGGCGCTCCTGGGCATCCTGGTGCTCCAGTCGATCGTCCAGGGCCTCAACCAGCTCAACCTGGAGTCCAACGCCATCCAGTACATGATCACCGGCGCGGTGCTCCTCATCGCCGTGATCATCGACTCCGTCTCCCGCAAGACCCAGAAGTCCGCGGGACGCGCCTGACCCGCAGCCCCCGGCGGGCGCGAATGAGGCACGGGCCACATCGCCCGGCACCGGTGAACCGGTGCCGGGCACCGTCGCGTCCGGAGCAGTACGTCCCCCGTGAGGGTGACGCCGCTCCGCCCGGCCCGATGCCCACGATCCAAGACGGAACATTAGACTCGGCAAAATCGGCAAGCTCGACCAGCTCAGAACGCAAGGAGGCACGGGTGGCCCTGCTGACCCGTATCAGGACACCGCGCGACCTGGACCGGCTCTCCCCGGAACAGCTGGACCAGCTGGCCGCGGAGGTCCGGACCTTCCTCGTCGACGCCGTCTCCAAGACCGGCGGCCACCTCGGCCCCAACCTCGGCGTGGTCGAACTGACCATCGCCCTGCACCGCGTCTTCGACTCCCCGAAGGACAAGGTCCTCTGGGACACCGGCCACCAGAGCTACGTGCACAAGCTGCTCACCGGCCGCCAGGACTTCTCGAAGCTCAAGATGAAGGGCGGCCTCTCCGGCTACCCCTCGCAGGCCGAGTCCGAGCACGACGTCATCGAGAACTCGCACGCCTCGACCGTCCTCGGCTGGGCCGACGGCCTCGCCAAGGCGAACCAGATCCTGAAGAAGGACGACCACGTCGTCGCCGTCATCGGCGACGGGGCCCTCACCGGCGGCATGGCCTGGGAGGCGCTCAACAACATCGCGGCCGCCAAGGACCGCCCGCTCGTCATCGTCGTCAACGACAACGAGCGCTCCTACGCGCCCACCATCGGCGGCCTCGCCAACCACCTGGCGACCCTGCGCACCACCGACGGCTACGAGCGCTTCCTCGCCCGCGGCAAGGACATCCTGGAGCGCACCCCGGTCGTCGGGAAGCCGCTGTACGAGACCCTGCACGGCGCCAAGAAGGGCCTCAAGGACTTCATCGCCCCCCAGGGCATGTTCGAGGACCTCGGGCTCAAGTACGTCGGCCCCATCGACGGCCACGACATCGAGGCCCTGGAGTCCGCCCTGACGCGCGCCAAGCGCTTCGGCGGCCCGGTGATCGTCCACTGCCTCACCGAGAAGGGCCGCGGCTACCAGCCCGCCCTCCAGGACGAGGCCGACCGCTTCCACGCCGTCGGCAAGATCCACCCCGACACCGGTCTGCCCATCGCCTCCTCCGGAGCCGACTGGACCAGCGTCTTCGGCGAGGAGATGGTGGCGCTCGGCAAGGAGCGCGAGGACATCGTCGCCATCACCGCGGCCATGCTCCAGCCCGTCGGCCTCGACAAGTTCGCCAAGGCCTTCCCCGAGCGGGTCTTCGACGTCGGCATCGCCGAGCAGCACGGCGCCGTCTCCGCGGCCGGCCTCGCCACCGGCGGCCTGCACCCGGTCTTCGCGGTCTACGCGACCTTCCTCAACCGCGCCTTCGACCAGGTCCTGATGGACGTGGCCCTGCACCGGTGCGGCGTCACCTTCGTCCTCGACCGGGCCGGCGTCACCGGCACCGACGGCGCCTCCCACAACGGCATGTGGGACATGTCGATCCTCCAGGTCGTGCCCGGTCTGCGGCTCGCCGCCCCGCGCGACGCCGACCAGGTCCGCGCCCAGCTCCGCGAGGCCGTCGAGGTCACCGACGCGCCCACCGTGGTCCGCTTCTCCAAGGGCGCGGTCGGCCCCGCCGTCCCCGCCGTGGGCCGGGTCGGCGGCATGGACGTGCTCCGCGAGGCGGGCACCGAGCGCCCGGACGTCCTCCTGGTGTCGGTCGGCGCGCTCGCCCCGATGTGCCTGGAGATCGCCGGCCTCCTCGACCGGCAGGGCATCTCCACCACCGTGGTCGACCCCCGCTGGGTGAAGCCGGTCGACGAGGCCCTCGCGCCGCTCGCCGCCGACCACCGGGTCGTCGTCACGGTCGAGGACAACAGCCGCGTCGGCGGCGTCGGCTCGGCCGTCGCCCAGGCGCTGCGCGACGCCGGCGTCGACGTACCGCTGCGTGACTTCGGCATCCCGCCGGTCTTCCTCGACCACGCCTCCCGCGGCGAGGTCCTGGCCGAGATCGGGCTGACCGCCCCCGACATCGCGCGCCAGGTCACCGGCCTGGTCTCGCGCCTCGACGGGCGGTTCGAGGCCGCGCGGCAGGCCGTGGAGCCCGCCCGCGACTGACCCCCGCCCCCGGCGGCACGGTCACTCCGCGTCAGCATTGGGCCGGTCGGTTCACCCTCCGGGGTGCCGACCGGCCCTTTCGCGTGCATGCTGGCTTCCATGCGGGCAGCGTCCCCTCGACCCCCCGTCCGCGGGGGCCGCGATACCGACGTCAAGGACGACGCGGAGGTACGACGGTGAGCACGGACCAGCGCCCCCCCAGGGCAAGCTCCGGAATCTTCCGGACCAAGTCGGTCGAGCAGTCCATCAGGGACACCGAGGAACCGGAGCACGGGCTCCGCAAGTCCCTCTCCGCCTGGGACCTCACGGTCTTCGGCGTCGGCGTCATCATCGGCACCGGCATCTTCGTCCTGACCGGCAAGGTCGCCAAGGAGAACGCCGGGCCGGCCACCGCCCTCGCCTTCGTCGCGGCCGGCATCGTCTGCGCCCTGGCCGCCCTCTGCTACGCGGAGTTCGCCTCGACGGTGCCGGTGGCGGGATCGGCGTACACCTTCGCGTACGCCTCCATCGGCGAGCTGCCCGCCTGGATCATCGGCTGGGACCTGGTCCTGGAGTTCGCGCTGGGCACGGCGGTGGTGGCGGTCGGCTGGTCCGGCTACGTCCGCTCGCTGATGGACAACATCGGATGGCACCTACCGGCCTCGCTGGAGGGCCCGGACGCGCCGGGCGGCACCTTCGACATCCTCGCCTTCCTGCTGGTCCTGGTGCTCACCGCGATCCTGGTCGTCGGCATGAAGCTCTCCGCCCGGATCACCGCCGTCGTGGTGGCGATCAAGGTCACCGTCGTCATGATCGTGATCGTCGCGGGCCTGTTCTTCATCGTCGGCGACAACTACAAGCCGTTCATCCCGCCGGCCGTGACCCCGGAGGGCGGCGGCTCCAACTGGGACTCCCCGCTCGTCCAGCTGCTCTTCGGGTACGAGCCCACCAACTTCGGCGTCATGGGCATCTTCACGGCCGCCTCCATCGTCTTCTTCGCCTTCATCGGCTTCGACGTGGTCGCCACCGCCGCCGAGGAGACCAAGCTGCCGCAGCGGGACATGCCCCGGGGCATCCTGGGCTCGCTGCTCATCTGCACCGTGCTGTACGTGGCGGTCGCCCTGGTCGTCACCGGCATGCAGCACTACACCGAGCTGTCCGTGAGCGCCCCGCTCGCCGACGCCTTCAAAGCCGCCGGCCATCCCTTCTACGCGGGCGTGATCAGCTTCGGCGCGGCCGTCGGCCTCACCACGGTCTGTCTGATCCTGCTGCTCGGCCAGACCCGCGTCTTCTTCGCGATGAGCCGCGACGGGCTGCTGCCGCGCTTCTTCTCGAAGACGCACCCCCGGTTCAAGACGCCCTACCGCCCGACCATCCTGCTCGGCGTGATCATCGCGGTCGTGGCCGGCTTCACCAGCATCAACGAGCTGGCGACGCTGGTGAACATCGGCACCCTGTTCGCCTTCGTGATGGTCGCCGTCGGCGTGATCATCCTCCGCCGTACCCGCCCCGACCTGCACCGCGCCTTCCGCACCCCGTGGGTGCCGGTGCTGCCGATCGTCTCCATCGCCGCCTCGCTGTGGCTGATGCTCAACCTGCCGGGCGAGACCTGGTTCCGCTTCGCGGTCTGGATGGCGATCGGCATCGTCGTGTACTTCGCGTACGGGCGCCGACACAGCCGGTTGGGTCTGGAGGGCGCGAGCCCGCGCTCCTGACCGGGAAGCGGCGGGCGCGCGGAGAGCGGCCGGGCCGGGCGGATACAGTCGGTGCGAACCGTCCCCACTCGACCCGGAGCGCTGGATCCTCCCATGGTGAACCCATCCCAGGCACCCGCCGACCCCTCCCACGCCTCCCCGCGCGCCCCGAGAATGCACGGCGGCTGGTTGGCCCGGGGCGTGGAGGGACGTTTCAGCGTGTACGTCCCCCGGGACGGTGAGGTGCTCCGCTGGACCGAGGGCCCCGACCGCCGGTTCGACGGCCCGGCCGTGCTCGGCGGCGGGGGGCTGCTGCCCTTCCTGGCCGCCGCGCAGGGCCCCGACCGCTATGTGCACCTGATCGGCCTCCGGCACACCGGCACCGCCGCGGAGTCGGGCGAGCCGCACGTCGAGCTGGTGCACAGCGTGCAGTTCCAGACCGGCCGGCCCAACGTGGAGTGGAAGTCCATCGGCCACTCCAACGGCAAGGCCGAGTGGTGCGGCAATCCGGCCCTCGCCGTGGACGGCCAGGGCCGCGCCCACGTCTTCGTGCGCAACCGCGGCGGCGGCGTCAGCGCCCGGGTCCAGAAGGACGCCGGCGGCTGGCACCCCTGGTGGGACCTGAAGGGCGGCCGCACCGACCGGAACCCGGTGGCGGCGGTGAACGGCGCCGGTCTGGTCGAGCTGTACACGTCCAGCGACCGCGGGCTGCTGCGGTACGCGCAGGCCGAGCCGGGCGCCCGTCCGGTCGTCGAACCGCTGGTGCAGACCTCGGTCGTCCCGGGCACGCTCACCGCGGTGACCGGCGCGTCCGGCCAGGTCACGGCCTACTACGTGGACGGTTCGGGGCGGATCTGCGCCTGGTCCCCGGGCCGCGGCCTGCCGCCCACGCCCTTCGCCTCGGCGGCCGGCACGGGTCCGCTGACCGCCGGGCGGTGCCTGATCGACGGGTACGACTGCACGCTGCTCGCCCAGTGCGACGGCCAGGGCGGCGCCGCCCTGGCGGCCTACCTCACCGAGCGCGAGGACACCGGCCTGTACTGGACCCCGTCGGGACCGCCGGTCCTCGGCCCGCCGACCCTGACGGCCGACGCGGGCGGCGCGGCGGTGGTCGCGGCGCTGGCGGCCGACGGCGGGGTGATCGTCACCCGGCAGACGGCGGAGCCGGGCCTCGCGCTGGAGCCGTGGAAGCGGCTCTGAGCCGTACGGCACAGACCGGTGCCCCGGCCCTCAGGACGAGGGCCGGGGCACCGGTCTGTGCCGTATGGGGAGGTCAGCCGCCGGTGGCGGGGGACTTCTTCGCGGAGGCGGGGATCTCGGCGTCCTCGCGGATCGCCTTCCACAGCCGGGAGGCGTTGGGCTCGTAGGCCACGACGCGGTTGGGGTCGACCTTGTCGTAGGCGACCGGCAGCATGATCGTCTCCATGTTCTGCGGGTCGACGCCGTTGAGGCTGCGGCCGAAGTCGCCGAGCGCGGTCAGCGAGGCGAGTTCGGAGTCGGTGGTGAGCGCCTTGGTCGCCGAGTCGGCGATCTTGTAGCTCTTGGCCGGGCTGCCGAGCAGGTCCTGCTTCTTGACCTCGGTGAGCAGCGCGGTGAGGAACTGCTGCTGGAGCGAGATGCGGCCGAGGTCGGAGCCGTCGCCGACGCCGTGGCGGGTGCGGACGAAGGCGAGGGACTGGGTGCCGTCGAGCTTCTGCGGGCCGGCTTCGAGGTGGAGGCCGGACTGCTTGTCGTCGATCGGCTCCTTCACGTCGACGGTGACGCCGCCGATGGTGTCGACCAGGTCCTTGAAGCCGGAGAAGTCGATCTCCATGAAGTGGTCGAGGCGGACGCCGGAGATCGACTCCACGGTCTTGGCCACGCAGGTGGGGCCGTACTGCGCGTAGATGGAGTTGAACATGACGCGCTTGGCGGAGGGGGCGGTGGTGCCGTCGCCGCGGACGCACTCGGGGCGGGTGACCAGGGTGTCGCGCGGGATGCTGACGGCGACGGCCTGGGTGCGGCCCTCGGGTATGTGCACCACGAGGGTGGTGTCGGAGCGGCCGCCGCCGACCGCGCCGCCGGCCAGGTCGCCGTTGTCGCCGGCGCGCGAGTCCGAGCCGAGGACCAGCAGGTTCTGGCCGGTGGTGGGCAGCTTCTCCGGGCGGTCGTCGCCCAGCGCCTTGTCGATGTCGACGGCCTTGATGTTGCCGTCGATGCTGCTGTACATCCAGTACAGCGTGCCGCCCGCGGCGAGGAGCAGGACCAGGAGGGTCAGGAGGACGATGCGTCCGGTCCTGCGGCGCTTGCGCGGGGTGGCGGCGCCACGGCGTCCGCCGACGGCCTCGGGCGTGCGGGTGTCCTGGCTCATCGTGTGCGGTTCCTCGAATCCTGGTGACCGGTTCGGGGCGCTCCTCGGCGCCCCCGCCTTCGTCGGCGCCCCCCGCCTCCGGTAACGCGGGCACGGTGGCGCGCGGGTAGAGCGTGGAGTATAGGCAGAAGATCGGACGGCTGTGCGAAGCGGGGTGACCGTGCGCGGGGAGGGCCGTGCACATCTCAGCTGCATAACACCTGGTCGAATAAGCCTTCTGTAAGTTGTCTGAGGGGTAGCTCGGATGTGAAGATCCGGTGCGAACGGCCTCGATGCGGATTGCGTCGAGGGACGTTCTTCCGGACCTGCCGTGGTCCGGAGACTTCGGGGGGCCGGAGTTCAGCGTTGAGTCCGGACTGAATCAGATCCGGGCGCGCGCGTGGTTCCGGGCGCATGCCTCGCATGCGTTGGGTGTGGAAATGGTGGGCTGAGCACGGTGGCGACCTCTCGCAACCCCGAGTCCAGTGCGCTCGTTTCCGCCTACCGCAGCCTCGTGCCCGCGCGAGCGCGCCGCCGCATCGTCGCCGGCATCCCGCAGCCCGTCCGCCAGTCGGTGGCCCGCACCCTGGCCGGCGTCGACTCCGCCCGCTCCGCCGTCGTCGCCCGCGCCATCGGCGGACGCCGGGGCGGCTCGGACACCGAGCGCGGCCTCCTCCGCGTGGTCCAGGACGGCGGCCGCCACCTGCGCGCCCTGGAGGTCCCCGGCATCACCGCCTGGGCCGCCCGCGCCCGCAACCTCCACCTCCTCGTCGGCCTCCTGGAGGACGCCGGCATCACGTACTTCTGCGTCCGCGGCACCGCCCAGGGCGTGCCCGCCGTCGCCGTCCCCGCCCGGCTCCGCGAGGAGACCGAGGACCTCCTCGCGTACGCCTTCGGCCAGGAGCCCGGCTACGTCGGCGCGGGCGCCGGCGACATCCGCCCCGGCGAGGCCGCCGCGACCTGGCGGCGGCTGCGCTCCTCGAAGGTCCTGCGGATCGCCTGGGTCGTCTGCGACCCCACCGGCCGCCTCGTCTTCGGCGCCAAGCACGGCTGCGACCTGGAGTTCTGGGCCGAGGAGGACGGCGAGCTGGTCGCCCCCCGCCCCAACCGGGTGGTCACCGAGACCACCGCCGAGCCGCACACCGTCGAGGCGCCGCAGGCCCTCTTCAGCCCGGTGCCCGCGCAGTACACCACCGGCACGGCCCGCACCCTGCCCGAGTTCACCGCCCACCTGCCCGAGGACCACGCCTTCCCGGTGGACGTCGTCTACACCTGGGTGGACGCCGACGACCCGGTCTGGCGCGGCACCAAGGACAGCACCCGCCGCCTCCTCGGCCTGGAGACGGCCGGCGGCCCCGCCCTGCACGAGCAGGCCGCCAACGACGCCCGCTTCACCAGCCGCGACGAGCTGCGCTACTCGCTGCGCTCGATCCACCAGTACGCGCCCTGGGTGCGCAACGTCTTCCTGGTCACGGCCGGCCAGGTGCCCGGCTGGCTCGACCTCGACCACCCCGGCCTCCGGGTCGTCGACCACCAGGAGATCTTCTCCGACCCGTCGGCGCTGCCCACCTTCAACTCGCACGCCATCGAGAGCCAGCTCCACCACATCCACGACCTGTCGGAGCACTTCCTCTACCTCAACGACGACGTGTTCTTCGCCCGGCCGACCGGCCTCGGGCACTTCTTCCACGCCAACGGGCTCAGCAAGTTCTTCATGTCCAAGGCGCTCATCCCGACCGGCCGCGCCCTTCCCGACGACCTCCCGGTCAACGCCGCAGGAAAGAACAGCCGGGGCCTGATCGCCCAGCAGTTCGGCACCTTCGTCTCGCAGAAGATGAAGCACACCCCGCACGCCCTGCGCCGCTCCGTCCTCGCCGAGATCGAGCACACCTACCCGCGCGCCCACTGGACCACCCAGCACGCGCGCTTCCGCTCGCCGCAGGACGTGCCCATCGCCTCCTCGCTGCACCACTACTTCGCCTACCACTCGGCCCGCGCCACCGTCGGCGACCTGCGCTACGTCTACATCGACATCGGCGACCGGGGGGCCCAGCAGCGCCTCGACCGGCTCGTCGCGCGGCGCGACTACGACACCTTCTGCATCAACGACACCGTCGTGCCCGCGGACCCCGCCGCACAGGAGCGCATGGTGCGGCGCTTCCTCGACGACTACTTCCCGGTGCCGAGCCCGTACGAGCGCACGGACGCCGTGGGGCTCCCCACCCGCCGACTGACCGAACGAGGACGTACCGACTGATGGGCTCGATACGAAGGCGCCTGGGCCGGGTGCGCCGGGCCGCCAGGCTCCGGGTGCTGGCACCGCTGCGCGGACGCCTGCTGCGGGGGATCTTCCTGCCGCTGCGGGGCAAGCGCTCCGCCCGTCTGCTGTACGCGGCGGTGCTCGACGGGCAGACCATGAACCTGCACGCCGAACTCCCCGCCTCGGCGGACGCGGCGGACGGGGCCGAGCTGCTGCTCGGCCGCGGCCGGGCGGCGCACACGAGCCCGGTCCGGCTCCACCGGGACCGCTCCGGCCGGCTCCTCGCCGACGCCGCCGTGCTCCTCGGCGGCGAGGCCGGGGGAGTGCCGGTCCCCACCGGGACCACCCGGCTCCGGCTCCGCGTCGGCTCCGGCCGGCGCTCGCGCAGCTACGCGCTGCTGCTGGTCGAGAGCCCGCACACCTACCAGGGCGCCACCCGCCCCATGTCCGCCTCGCCGATCAGCGGCGACCGCTACCGGGTCGGCCGCTCGGTCACCGGCAGCGCGCGGCTGCGCCGCTCGCCCGCGGTGCCCGGCGCCGAGGTCGTGGACGTGGACATCCAGCACGCCCGGATCGACGTCAGCGTCCGGCTGGTCGGCATGGCGGCCGAGGAGCCGTGGTGCGAGTTCGTCGCCTCCGGCCGGCGGGTCCCCGTCGGCCTCGCCGAGACCGGGCCCGGAGTCTGGCAGGCGGAGGTCCCGCTCGCGGAGATGTACCCCGTCTCCGCCCGCCGCGAGCACTGGGACGTGCTGCTGCACGCCGGCGAGCGCCGCCCCCACCGGGTGGCACGGCTGCTGCACGACCTGAGCGACCCCCAGCGCGTGCTGGCGATGCGCCCGGTCGTCGTTGCGCCGCGGAAGGACAGCCTGATGTCGGTGGAGCCCCGGTACACCCCCGCGGGCAACCTCCGTTTCACCTGCCGTCGTGTCGAAGAGACGGCCTGAGGAAGCGCACATCGTGAAAGTAACGTTCCTGCTCCATGCCGTCGACGTCCTCGGTGACCCCGAGCGCGCGGTCCTCCACCAGGCCTCCGAACTCGCCGGGCGCCACGAGGTCGCCGTCCTCAGCGTCTTCAAGGCGCGGCGCCGCCGCTTCACCCCGTACGACGGACGCGTCCCCGTCACCTTCCTCGTCGAGGCCGCGGGACCGCAGCAGCGCGCGGTCCGCCCCGACGGCCCCGACGAGGCCTTCGCCGCCGCGCTCGCCGCCCGCCCCAGCGAACTCGTCGAGCGCCGCTGGGACGACCGCCACAACCGGCTCTCCGACATCGAGACCGAGTACGCCCTCACCACCCTCGACACCGACGTCCTGGTCACCACCACCCCGGGACTGATGGCCCTCGCGGCCCGCTTCGCCCCCGCCCACACCCTCCTCGTCCACCTGGAGCAGGCCGCCTCCCACGCCGAGGACGCCACCGGGATCGAGCCGCTGCTGCGCCACACGGCGGGCTTCGACGCCGTCGTCCTGCCCGGCCCCTCCTCCCACGAGTGGTACCAGGAGACCTTCGGCGCCGCCGCCCCCCGCCTCCACGTCGTCGCCCCCTCGCTCCCCGAGGGCTTCCGCCCGCGCTCCACGCTGCAGACCCGGATCGTCACCCTCGCCGCCCGGCTGGAGGAGAACTCCGGCGTCGACACGGCCCTCGCCGCCTGGGCCAAGGCCGCGCCCCTCCACCCCACCTGGACCCTGCGGATCCTCGGCGACGGACCACTCGGCGGCACCCTGCGTCGCCGCCGCGACCAGCTCGGCCTGCACGGCAGCGTCCAGCTCGTCGGCGAGTCCACGCACCCCTCCGAGGAGTGGGCCAAGGCCTCCCTCGCGCTCAGCACCGCCCGCACCGACGCCGTCGGCTACTCCCTCATGGAGGCCCAGGCGGCCGGCGTCCCGGTCCTCGCGCAGGACACCCCCGGCGTCGTCCGCGAACTCGTCGTCGACGGCCGCACCGGCCTGCTCGTCCCCGCCGACGACACCGACCTCCTCGCCGAGCGCCTGACGCGCCTCATGGAGGACGAACGGCTGCGCCTCGGCCTCGGCGCGGAGGCGGCGGGCCACGCCGGACGCTTCGCCCCCGCCGACTCCACCGCCGGCTGGGAGCGGCTCCTCCAGGAGCTCGCCGCCGACCGCGCGGCGGGCCGCCGCGCCCGCGACCGGGCCGCCCGGACGGCCGCCCAGGCCCTCCTCGGCGGCAACGACGGGGCCGCCCGGGCGGCGGCCCCCGCCCCCCGGGGCACCGTCCGCGCCCGCGCCTTCAAGGAGGCGGAGGAGCGCCTGCTCAAGCGCGACCGCACCCTCGTCCGCAACGGCGGCCAGGTCTGCCGGGTGATCGACTCCGAGTCGCCCTTCGACATCGCCTACGCCAACCTGGTGATGACCGCCGAGGCCCTGGACGCCGCGGGGGTCCCGTACTTCCTGGTCCGGGACACCAAGATCCGGCACAGCATCGCCGTCCACGCCGACTACCGCGGCCCCGTCCTCAAGGCCCTCGCCGACCGGTACCGGGACGGCCTGGTCTACGTGGGCCTGCTGAACGACGCCGACACCACCGTGGTCACCACGCTGGCCGGCCTGGCCGGCGACCACGTGAACACCGAGTGCTCCGGCGTCCGCGTCTACACCCCGGCCGTCTCCGCCACCGGCACGCTCCGGCTCGGCGCCACCTACGGCTGCCTCGTCTCCTTCTGGTACAACGACGAGGAGGAGCCGGACTTCTTCCTCTCGCCGCGCCGCACCCTCATCGGCCAGCGGGTCCCCCGCAACGCCATGCGCCGCCGCCCGACGGTCCTCGGCGGCCGCCAGTACCCCACCATCGAGCCCTACACCCACGTCCTCCACCACGACGTGCCCTTCCCGGTCGACGCCGTCTACACCTGGGTCGACGGCTCCGACGTGAACTGGCTGGAGCGCAAGAACGCGGTCCTCGCCTCCCTCGGCATCGTCACCGAGGACGCCGCCACCAGCGCCGCCCGCTTCCGCAACCGCGACGAGCTGCGCTACTCGCTGCGCTCCCTCGACATGTACGCCCCCTGGATCCGCAACATCTACCTGGTCACCGACCGGCAGGTGCCCCCGTGGCTGGACACCTCGCACCCCCGGGTGCGGGTGGTCGACCACACTGAGATCTTCGCCGGGCAGGGCGCCCTGCCCACGTACAACTCGCACGCCATCGAGAGCCGGCTGCACCACATCGAGGGCCTCGCCGAGCACTTCCTCTACTTCAACGACGACGTGTTCGCGGCCCGCCCGCTCCAGCCCTCGCTCTTCTTCCTCGGCAACGGCGCCTCGAAGCACTTCATGTCCTCCAACGCCATCCCGATGGGACCGGCCATGGAGGGCGACGAGTTCAGCCGCATCGCCGCGAAGAACAACCGCGAACTCATCGAGGGCATGTTCGGGCAGACCCTGGTGAACTCCTTCATCCACGCCCCCCACCCGCTGCGCCGCAGCGTGATGGCGGACCTGGAGACCCACTTCCCCGAGGCGCTGACCCGCACGGCCCACAACCAGCTGCGCAGCCCCACCGACGTCTCCGTCGCCTCCTCGCTCCACCACTACTTCGGCTACCACACCGGCCGCAGCGTGCCCGGCCGGATCTCCTCCGGCTTCGTCAACGTCGGTCTGAGCGAGCAGGTCAAGAAGCTCAACGTGCTGCTGGCCTCCCGCCCGAACGACGTGTTCTGCCTCAACGACTTCCACGACGGGGACGTCTCGGAGGACGAGCAGGACGCCACCCTGGCCGCCTTCCTGCCCAGCTACTTCCCCATAGCAAGCCAGTTCGAGACCGGTTCGCCGCGCAACCTGCGCTTCCACGCGGCGCAGCTGCCCGCCTGGCCCCTGTGAACCGGAGGTCCGCGTCGTGAACAAGATCTGCGTCCTCGGCGCCTCCGTCGCCACCTCGCGGACGGCGGCCGAGGGGCCGGTCGCCGGCTGGGGCCAGTACCTGCACGAGTTCCTCGCCCCCGGCTGGGAGGTGCGGAACTTCGCCCGGGACGGGATGACGGCCCGGTCCTACTACACCGAGCGCTTCGCCACCCTGCTCAACCTGCTGGAGCCGGGCGACCTGGTCGTCCTCGACTTCGGGGGAGCGGAGCAGCGGATCGGGAACCCGGCCCGCTACCACGGCGGACGGGAACTCCGGGAGTTCCTGGCGCTGTTCGTGGCGGGCATCCGGGCCGAAGGGGCCGTCCCCGTCCTGCTCACCCCCGCCGCGCGCTGCGTCTTCGACGCCGAGGGCAGGGTCGAGGACACGCGCGACGGCCACCCCCGGGCCGTCAGGGAGGCAGCGGCCGAGACCGGAGCGGTCCTCGTCGACATGAACGCGCACACCACCCGGCTCCTCCAGGAGCTGGGTCCGGCCCGGGCCAAGCGGTACTTCCGCTGGTTCGACGCCGGACTGTACGAGGAGCACCCGGACGGGGTGGCCGACGCGACGCGACTGAACGCGGAGGGCGCGCGCGAGGTGGCCCGGATCCTGGCCTCCGCCCTCGACCGGGCGCCGGGCGTCCCCCCGGGCACGATCGAACCGGCCACCCTCACCCCGGGCGAGTACCCTCCGGTCGCCGCCGAGTTCACGGTGGTGGGCCCCGAGGGCGCGCTGCACGCAGCCGAACGCGTGGGAACCGCCCCGGTCCTCACCGCCCCGGCCCCCGACCGGCCCGCCGACCGGCTCCAGAAGTTCACCGGCCACGCCGGCCCCGAGGTCACGTACCTGCTCTTCTTCGAGAACGGCGGCTACCTGGGCGGTGCCGCCGCCAACGGCCGGGGCCGCTTCCTCTGGCGCCGGGTGCTGAGCTGGCCGCCCGGCGAGCACGTCGTGCAGGTCGTCGGGGTCACGGCGGCCGGCGGCGTCACCCCGGCCGCCTCGCTCCGCTTCGAGGTCACCGACCGGGTCCCGCCGCCCGTGGTGACCGCCCCGGTGAACGGCTCCTGGGTCAACCCGCGCCCCCGCTTCAGCGGTACCGCCGCCCCCGGCGTCACCAAGGTGGCGGCCCTGGAGGGCGAGCGGCTGATCGGCGAGGCCGCCGTCGCCGAGGACGGCACCTGGTCCCTGCGCCACCCGCACAGCTGGCGGCCCGGCTCCTACCGCGTCGAGTTCGTGTCGGTCTCCGGCTCACGGCACTCCGACGCCGCCCCGGTCGACATCCGGGTCCTCGGCGTCCCGGAGGACAGCTTCCTGCGCACCTCCGCCGCCGGCCGCGAGCGCTGCGGCGAGAAGTGCGACCACTACCCCTTCGACGGGCGCTGGTAGTACGCGCGTCCCGGTACGGCGGAAGGGGCCGGTGGCGTGGTGCCACCGGCCCCTTCTCGTGCGTGCGGCCCGTTACGCCGCCGGGACGCTCGCCACGCCCTGCGCCAGGAAACGCTTGCCGTTGACGCGCTCGGAGACGCCCTCGCGGTCCAGGTACGGCGTGATGCCGCCCAGGTGGAAGGGCCAGCCGGCACCGGTGATCAGGCAGAGGTCGATGTCCTGCGCCTCGGCGACGACACCCTCCTCCAGCATGAGGCCGATCTCCTGCGCCACCGCGTCGAGGACGCGGTCGCGGACCTGCTGCTCGGTGAGGACGGTGTCGCCCTGCTCGAGCAGCGCGGCGACCTCGGGGTCGAGCTCCGGCTTGAAGCCGTTCTCCGGCTTGTAGACGTAGAAGCCGCGCTTGCCGGCCTCGACGACGGCCTTCAGGTTGGGGGAGACCGTGAAGCGCTCCGGGAAGGCGCGGTTCAGGGTCTCGGAGACGTGCAGGCCGATGGCCGGGCCGACGAGCTCCAGGAGGACCAGCGGGGACATCGGCAGGCCGAGCGGCTCCACCGCCTTCTCCGCCGTCTCGACGGAGGTGCCCTCGTCGATGACGTTCTGGATCTCGCCCATGAAGCGGGTCAGGATGCGGTTCACGACGAACGCCGGGGCGTCCTTGGTGAGGACCGCGGTCTTCTTCAGCTTCTTCGCCACGCCGAAGGCGGTGGCGAGGGAGGCGTCGTCGGTCTGCTCGCCCTTGACGATCTCCAGGAGCGGCAGGACGGCGACCGGGTTGAAGAAGTGGAAGCCGACCACGCGCTCCGGGTGCTTCAGCTTCGACGCCATCTCGGAGACCGACAGGGAGGAGGTGTTGGTGGCGAGGATCGCGTGCGCCGGGGCGACCGCCTCGACCTCCGCGAACACCTTCTGCTTGACGGACATCTCCTCGAACACGGCCTCGATGACGAAGTCCGCGTCCGCGAAGCCCTCGGCCTTGTCGAGGACGCCGGAGACCAGGCCCTTGAGGCGGTTGGCCTTGTCCTGGTTGATGCGGCCCTTGCCGAGCAGCTTGTCGATCTCGCCGTGGACGTAGCCCACGCCCTTGTCGACGCGCTCCTGGTCGATGTCGGTCAGGACGACCGGCACCTCCAGGCGGCGCAGGAAGAGCAGGGCGAGCTGGGAGGCCATCAGACCGGCGCCGACGACGCCGACCTTGGTGACCGGGCGCGCCAGCGACTTGTCCGGGGCGCCGGCGGGGCGCTTGCCGCGCTTCTGCACCAGGTTGAAGGCGTAGATGCCGGAGCGGAGCTCGCCGCCCATGATCAGGTCCGCGAGGGCCTGGTCCTCGGCGTCGAAGCCCTTCTGCAGGTCGCCGTCCTTGGCGGCCTCGATGATGTCGAGGGCGCGGTAGGCGGCGGGGGCGGCGCCGTGCACCTTGGAGTCGGCGATCGCGCGGCCCTTGGCGACGGCGGCGTCCCAGCCCTCGCCCCGGTCGATCTCCGGGCGCTCGACCGCGACGGTGCCGTTGAGCACGCCGGCGGTCCAGACGAGCGACTGCTCCAGGAAGTCGGCGCCCTCGAAGAGGGCGTCGGCGATGCCGAGCTCGAAGACCTGCTTGCCCTTGAGCTGGCGGTTCTGGTTCAGCGAGTTCTCGATGATGACCTGGACGGCCTTCTCGGCGCCGATCAGGTTCGGGAGGATCGCGCAGCCGCCCCAGCCGGGCACCAGGCCGAGGAAGACCTCGGGGAGCGAGAAGGCCGGGAGGGCCTTCGACACGGTGCGGTAGGTGCAGTGCAGACCGACCTCGACGCCGCCGCCCATGGCCGCGCCGTTGTAGTACGCGAAGGTCGGCACGGCGAGCGCGGACAGCCGCTTGAAGACGTCGTGGCCGCCCTTGCCGATGGCGAGCGCCTCGTCGTGCTTCTTCAGCAGCTCGACGCCCTTGAGGTCGGCGCCGACGGCGAAGATGAACGGCTTGCCGGTGATGCCGGCGGCGACGATCTCACCGTTCGCGGCCTCGGCCTCGACCTGGTCGATCGCGGTGTTCAGGTTGGCCAGCGACTGCGGGCCGAAGGTGGTCGGCTTGGTGTGGTCGAAGCCGTTGTCCAGTGTGATCAGCGCGAACCGGCCCGCGCCCGCGGGCAGTTCGAAGTGCCGCACGTGGGCCGAGGTCACGACCTCGTCCGGGAAGAGCTCGGCGGCGCCCTTCAGAAGCTCGGCGGTGGTGCTCACTTGCCCTCCCAGTGGGGGTTTTCCCAGATGACCGTGGCGCCCATGCCGAAGCCGACGCACATCGTGTTGAGGCCGTAGCGGACCTCCGGGTGCTCCTCGAACTGGCGGGCCAGCTGCGTCATCAGACGGACGCCGGAGGAGGCGAGCGGGTGACCGTAGGCGATCGCGCCGCCGTACTGGTTCACGCGGGCGTCGTCGTCGGCGATGCCGTAGTGCTCCAGGAAGGCGAGCACCTGGACCGCGAAGGCCTCGTTGATCTCGAAGAGGCCGATGTCCTCGATGGACAGGCCGGCCTGGGCGAGGGCCTTCTCGGTCGCCGGGATCGGGCCGTAGCCCATGACCTCGGGCTCCACGCCGGCGAAGGCGTAGGAGACGAGCCGCATCTTGACCGGGAGGCCGTTCTCTCGGGCGAAGTCCTCGGAGGCGATGATCGAGGCGGTGGCGCCGTCGTTGAGGCCGGCCGCGTTGCCCGCGGTGACGTTGCCGTGGACGCGGAACGGCGTCTTCAGGTTGGCCAGCGACTCCAGGGTGGTGCCCGGGCGCATCGGCTCGTCGGCGGTGACCAGGCCCCAGCCGGTCTCGCCCGCCTCGGCGTTGGTGCGGCGGACGGAGATCGGCACCAGGTCGGGCTGGATCTTGTTGTCCGCGTAGGCCTTGGCGGCCTTCTCCTGCGAGCGCACGGCGTACTCGTCGGCGCGCTGCTTGGTGATGCTCGGGTAGCGGTCGTGCAGGTTCTCGGCGGTCATGCCCATGAAGAGGGCGGACTCGTCGACCAGCTTCTCGCTGACGAAGCGCGGGTTCGGGTCGACGCCCTCGCCCATGGGGTGGCGGCCCATGTGCTCGACACCGCCGGCGATGACGGCGTCGTAGGCGCCGAAGGCGATGGAGCCGGCGACCGAGGTGACGGCGGTGAGGGCACCGGCGCACATGCGGTCGATGGAGTAGCCGGGCACCGACTGCGGGAGGCCCGCGAGGATGCCGGCGGTGCGGCCGAGGGTGAGGCCCTGGTCGCCGATCTGGGTCGTCGCGGCGATCGCGACCTCGTCGATCTTCGCCGGGTCGAGGGCCGGGTTGCGGCGCAGCAGCTCCCGGATGGCCTTCACGACGAGGTCGTCGGCGCGGGTCTCGTGGTAGATGCCCTTCGGGCCCGCCTTGCCGAACGGGGTGCGGACGCCGTCGACGAAGACGACGTCCCTGACGGTACGAGGCACGATGGCTCTCCTCCAGGTGCGGGACGGCACTGCTGCGGCGCACAC
Organism: Streptomyces sp. NPDC058758; assembly: GCF_042746075.1. Taxonomy (NCBI): domain Bacteria; kingdom Bacillati; phylum Actinomycetota; class Actinomycetes; order Kitasatosporales; family Streptomycetaceae; genus Streptomyces; species Streptomyces sp. NPDC058758. The sequence continues at coordinate 41,774 of NZ_JBHYPS010000043.1, forward strand.
CACTAAGCGTGCGCTTGCTTCCTCCATGCTACTTGTGGGTAACCAGGCTGCCCACCCCCTGAGGGCCAAGCGGCGAAGGTCACACCCCCGGGCAGGGCGAAGCCCCCGGCACCGAGGGGGTGCCGGGGGCTTCTCGTACGCGGCGGGGCACGGGCCTCAGCCCTTCGCCGCCAGCGCCTCCACCAGCAGGGGCGTCACCAGGCCGACCTGCCAGCGGCGGGCGCCGTGGGAGGCGAGGGCGGCGGCGACGGTGTCCGGGTCCGCGACGGCGGGCGGCTCCCAGCAGATCCGGCGGACGGTGTCCGGGGTGATCAGGTTTTCCTGCGGGAGGTGCAGCCGCTCGGCCAGGGCCGTGACGCCGGCCCGGGCGGCGGCGAGCCGGGCGGCGGCGGCCGGGTCCTTGTCGGCCCAGGCGCGCGGCGGCGGGGGGCCGGCCGGCTGCTGGCCCGGCTGCGGCAGCTCGCTCTCGGGCAGCGCCCGGGCGCGGTCGATCGCGGCCTGCCACTGCTCCAGCTGGCGCCGGCCCATCCGGTGCCCGAAGCCGGGCAGCGCGGTGAGCGCGGCCACGTTCACCGGCACGGCGAGCGAGGCCTCGATGATCGCCGCGTCGCTCAGCACCTTGCCGGGGGAGACGTCGCGCCGCTGGGCGACCCGGTCGCGGGCCGTCCACAGCTCCCGCACGACCGCCATCTGGCGGCGGCGGCGCACCTTGTGCATGCCGGAGGTGCGGCGCCAGGGGTCCTTGCGCGGCGGGGCGGGCGGGGCGGCGGCGATGGCCTCGAACTCCTCGCGGGCCCACTCCAGCTTCCCCTGCCGGTCCAGCTCCTTCTCCAGCGCGTCGCGCAGGTCGACCAGGAGCTCGACGTCGAGGGCGGCGTAGCGCAGCCAGGGCTCGGGGAGCGGGCGGGTCGACCAGTCCACCGCCGAGTGGCCCTTCTCCAGGGCGTAGCCGAGGACGGACTCGACCATCGCGCCGAGGCCGACGCGGGGGAAGCCCGCGAGCCGGCCGGCCAGCTCGGTGTCGAAGAGGGAGGAGGGGCGCATGCCTATGTCGCGCAGGCAGGGCAGGTCCTGGGTGGCGGCGTGCAGGATCCACTCGGCGCCGCCGAGGGCCTCGCCCAGGCCGGAGAGGTCGGGGCAGCCGACGGGGTCGATCAGCGCGGAGCCCGCGCCCTCGCGGCGGAGCTGGACGAGGTAGGCGCGCTGGCCGTAGCGGTACCCGGAGGCGCGCTCGGCGTCGACGGCGACGGGTCCGCGCCCGGCGGCGAAGGCCGCGATCACCCCGGCCAGGGCCTCGTCGCTCGCGACGACCGGCGGGATGCCCTCCCTGGGCTCCAGCAACGGGATCGGAAGCCCATTCACAGGGACGTCGTCGTCCGGGGGGCCGCCCCCGGTGGTGCGCAGTGCGGTGTCTGCTGCGGTCTCTTGGGCGTCGGTCACCTGTCAAGGGTATCCGCCGACGGCAAGCGCCCGCCGTCGGAACGTCCCGACGGCGAACGCCTGCCGACGGAAACGTTCCGTCGCCAGGCGTCGTGTTTCCGTCACGCCGCCGTCAGTGGATGATCCCGGTCCGCAGCGCCACGGCGACCATGCCGGCCCGGTCGCCGGTGCCCAGCTTGCGGGCGATCCGGGCGAGGTGGCTCTTCACGGTGAGCGCCGAGAGCCCCATGGAGACGCCGATGGCCTTGTTGGACTGGCCCTCCGCGACCAGTCGGAGCACCTCGACCTCGCGGCCGGAGAGCTCGCGGTAGCCGCCCGGGTGGCTCGGGGCACCCGGGGGGCGGCGGTGGCCGAGCCGGGCGGCCGCGGCGCCGATGGGCGCGGCGCCGGGGCGCGTCGGGTGGCCGATATTGGTCCGCGTGCCGGTGACGACGTAGCCCTTCACGCCGCCGGCGAGCGCGTTGCGCACCGCGCCGATGTCGTCGGCGGCCGAGAGGGCGAGGCCGTTGGGCCAGCCGGCGGCGCGGGTCTCGGACAGCAGGGTGAGGCCGCTGCCGTCGGGAAGGTGGACGTCGGCCACGCAGATGTCGCGCGGGTTGCCGACGCGGGGACGGGCCTCCGCGATGGACGACGCCTCGATCACGTCCCGCACGCCGAGCGCCCACAGGTGGCGGGTGACGGTGGAGCGGACGCGCGGGTCGGCCACGACGACCATGGCCGTCGGCTTGTTCGGGCGGTAGGCGACCAGGCTGGCGGGCTGCTCGAGCAGAACGGACACTCGGCCTCCTGAGGGTGAGGGGAGGGGACGGAGTCGGCTCGGGGAAGAAGCCGGGGGTGGACCCCCGCTGCCGAAGGGGTCAATGACTCTTTCGGCAGAGGGGCCGCCCGCCTTTAGGGAAAGATCACGATTTAGTGAGTAACAATTAGGGCAATTCGGACGAGCGATCGATCATCCTACGAGCGGCCCCCGCTCCCTCACCCCCACGGGGGACCCCGTACGAACGCGAGGAGGGGCCCCGGAGGGCCCCTCTCACACACCTGTCCGCACCGCGCTCAGGCCCCCTGCGGCCCCCGGCGCTGGGGCAGCGAGACGACCCCCGCCCCCGACACCGTCCCCGCCGGACCCGGCGACCCCGCCGGCCCCGGCGCGCCCGGCGGCTCGGCCGGGGCCGGCGGCAGGCCCGCGATCTGGCACAGCAGGTCGGACCAGGCCGCCAGGTGCGCCGCCGTGTCCGGCACCCCGCCGAGCCCCTCCCGGGGCGTCCAGGAGGCCCGGATCTCGATCTGGGTGGCGGGCCGCCGCTCCGCGAGCCCGCCGAAGTAGTGCGAGCCCGCCATCGTGACCGTCCCGCTCGCCTCCCCGTACGCCAGCCCCCGCGCCTCCAGGGCCCCGGTCAGCCACGACCAGCACACCTCCGGCAGCAGCGGGTCCGCCGCCATCTCCGGCTCCAGCTCCGCCCGCACCAGCGTCACCAGCCGGAAGGTGCCCTTCCACGCCTCGTGGCCCGCCGGGTCGTGCAGCAGCACGAGCCGCCCGTCCGCGAGGTCCTCCTCGCCGTCGACGACCGCCGCCTCCACCGCGTACGCGTACGGCGCGAGCCGCTGCGGCGGGCGGGTCGGCTCGACCTCCATCTCGGACCGCAGCCGTGCCGTCCGCAGGGCGTCCACCGCCCGCCGGAACGCCGGCGGCACCGGGGTCCCCGCCGTACTGTCCGCCTCGTCGCCCGTCCCTCGCATGCCGTCGGAATGATCGGAAAAATGTCCCTGAGCCGCAGCCATGCGGGGAAGAGTAGGCGGAACGGGGCCGCCATGCGGGGAGGGACACCCGCCCGGCACGAGCGGCTTCCGGCCACATGCGAAGATTTGGGCGTGAGCGCCATGAACAGCCCGACGGGCCAGCAGACGAAGCAGCAGTCGCGGACTTACGACTCCGCGTTCCTCAAGGCGTGCCGGCGCGAGCCCGTGCCCCACACCCCGGTCTGGTTCATGCGGCAGGCGGGGCGCTCCCTCCCCGAGTACCTGAAGGTCCGCGAGGGCATCCCCATGCTGGAGTCCTGCATGCGGCCCGAGCTGGTCAAGGAGATCACCCTCCAGCCCGTCCGCCGCCACGAGGTCGACGCCGCCATCTACTTCAGCGACATCGTCGTCCCGCTCAAGGCCATCGGCCTCGACCTCGACATCAAGCCCGGCGTGGGCCCCGTCGTCGCCGACCCGATCCGCACCCGCGCCGACCTCGACCGGCTGCGCGACCTCACCCCCGACGACGTGCACTACGTCACCGAGGCCATCGGCATGCTCACCGAGGAGCTCGGCGACACCCCGCTCATCGGCTTCGCCGGCGCGCCCTTCACCCTCGCGAGCTACCTCGTCGAGGGCGGCCCGTCCCGCAACCACGAGCACACCAAGGCGCTCATGTACGGCGACCCGCAGCTCTGGGCCGACCTGCTCGACCGCCTCGCCGAGATCACCTCCGCCTTCCTCAGGGTGCAGATCGAGGCCGGCGCCTCCGCGATCCAGCTCTTCGACTCCTGGGTCGGCGCCCTCGCCCCCGCCGACTACCGCCGCTCGATCCTCCCGGCCTCCGCCAAGGTCTTCGACGCGGTCGCCGGCTACGGCGTCCCGCGCATCCACTTCGGCGTCGGCACCGGCGAGCTCCTCGGCCTCATGGGCGAGGCCGGGGCGGACGTCGTCGGCGTCGACTGGCGCGTCCCGCTCGACGAGGCAGCCCGCCGCGTCGGCCCCGGCAAGGCCCTCCAGGGCAACCTCGACCCCGCCGTCCTCTTCGCCTCCACCGAGGTCGTCGAGGCGAAGACGGACGAGGTCCTGGCCGCCGCGAAGGACCTGGAGGGGCACGTCTTCAACCTGGGCCACGGCGTCATGCCGTCCATGGACCCCGACGCCCTCACCCGCCTCGTCGCGTACGTCCACGAGCGCACCGCCGCCACCGCCTTGCGGGCCGCGATCAGCACCGGGTCCCAGACCGGCGAGAACGGCGGCGCGTACCCCAGGTCCAGCGCCGCCACCCCCTCCACCGTCATCCCGGCGGTCAGCGCCACCGCCGCGACGTCCACCCGCTTCGCCGCGCCCTCCCGGCCCACGATCTGCACCCCGAGCAGCCGCCCGGTCCGCCGCTCGGCCAGCATCTTCACCGTCATCGGCGCCGCCCCGGGGTAGTAGCCCGCCCGGCTCGTCGACTCCACGGTCACCGCCACGTACCGCAGCCCGGCCTCCCGGGCGTCCTTCTCGCGCAGCCCCGTCCGGGCGATCTCCAGGTCGCAGACCTTCGACACCGCCGTCCCCACCACCCCGGGGAAGGTCGCGTAGTCGCCGCCCACGTTCGAGCCGATGACCTGCCCCTGCTTGTTGGCGTGGGTGCCCAGCGGCACGTGCCGCTCCCGGCCCGACACCAGGTCGAGGACCTCCACGCAGTCCCCGCCGGCCCACACGTTCTCCTGCCCCCGCACCCGCATCGCCAGGTCGGTCAGCAGCCCGCCGTGCGCGCCGACCGGCAGCCCCGCCGCCCTCGCCAGCGAGGTCTCCGGAACCACGCCCGTCCCGAGCACCACCACGTCCGCCGGGTACGCGCCGTCGTCCGTGGCCACCGCCCTGACCCGCCCGTCGTCCCCGGTGAGGATCTCCGTCACCGCCGCCGAGCCGACCGTCCGGATCCCGAGCCCGTCCATCGCCGTGTGCACCAGCCGGCCCATGTCCGGGTCGAGCGTGGACATCGGCTGCTCGCCCCGGTTGAGGACGGTCACCTCGTACCCCCGGTTCAGCAGCGCCTCGGCCATCTCCACGCCGATGTACCCGGCGCCCACGACCACCGCCCGCCGGCCCGCCGCCTCGGCCAGCGAGTCCAGCAGCGCCTGCCCGTCCTCCAGCGTCTGCACCCCGTGCACGCCCGCCGCGTCGATCCCCGGCACCGCCGGCCGGGACGGCCGCGCGCCGGTCGCGACCACCAGCTTGTCGAAGCCCGTCCACGTCTCCGTGCCGGCCGCCAGGTCCCTGGCCAGAACCCGCTGCCCGGCCAGGTCGATCTCCGTCACCTCGGTCCGCGTCCGCAGGTCGATCCCGCGCGCCCGGTGCTCCTCGGGGGAGCGGGCGATCAGTTCCTCGCGCCCGGCCACGTCGCCCCCGACCCAGTACGGGATCCCGCAGGCCGAGTACGAGGAGAACCGGCCCCGCTCGAAGGCCGTGATCTCCAGCTCCCCGGGCCCCTTGAGCCTGCGCGCCTGCGACGCGGCGGACATGCCCGACGCGTCGCCGCCGATGATCACCAGTCGTTCGCTCATGCGCCCACGCTACGGGGCCGTCCCGTCCGGCTCCCCGCCGGGCGGCGGCTCCCCGCCGCGCTCGCCCGCCCGCCCCGGAGCGGGGCTCGGAGGCGATTTGAGAGAGTGGGGCCATGAACGCGGACACCACGGGCCCCCACGCCGGACCTCATGCCGTCGTCGTCGGCGGCGGCATCACCGGCCTCGCCGCCGCCCTCCGGCTGCTCGCCGCCGGCGCGCGCGTCACCCTCCTGGAGGCCGGCGGCCGGCTCGGCGGCAAGCTGCTCGCCGGGGAGATCGCCGGCGCCCCCGTGGACCTCGGCGCCGAGTCCCTGCTCGCCCGCCGCCCCGAGGCCGTCGCCCTCGCCGAGCGCGTCGGCCTCGGCGACCGGCTCCAGCCGCCCGCCACCACCACCGCCTCCGTCTGGTCCCGCGGCCGGCTCGTCCCCATGCCCAAGGGCCACGTCATGGGCGTCCCCGGCAGCGCCGACGCCGTCGCGGGACTCCTCTCCGAGGAGGCCCTGCGCCGGATCGGGCGGGACCCGGAGCTCCCGCCCACCGAGCTGGGCGACGACACCGCCATCGGCGCGTACGTCGCCGCACGCATGGGCCACGAGGTCGTCGACCGGCTCGTCGAACCCCTCCTCGGCGGCGTCTACGCCGGCGACGCCTACCGCATCTCGATGAAGGCCGCCGTCCCCGCCCTCTTCGAGGCCGCCCGCCGCCACCCCAGCCTCACCGCCGCCGTCCGCGCCGTGCAGGCGGCCGGCGCCGCCGTCCCCGCCGACGCCGCGGGCGCCGCCACCGGCCTCGGCGGATCCGTCTTCGCCGGCCTCGACGGCGGCGTCGGCACCCTCCCCGGCGCCGTCGCCGACGCCGTCCGCGCCGCCGGCGGCACGATCCTCACCGGCACCCCGGCCACCGCGCTGCTCCGCTCCGGCGCCACCGGCTGGCGGGTCGCCACCCCGGACCGGACCCTCGACGCGGACGCCGTCGTCCTCGCCGCCCCCGCCCCCGTCGCCGCGGGCCTCCTCGGCGGGCACGCCCCCGAGGCCGCGGCGCTCCTCGGCGGGATCGACTACGCCTCCATGGCCCTGGTCACGTTCGCCTTCCGCCGCGCCGACCTCCCGGAGCTGCCCGGCTCCGGCTTCCTCGTCCCGCCCGTCGACGGCCACACCATCAAGGCGTCCACCTTCTCCAGCCGGAAGTGGCGCTGGGTCGGCGAGGCCGCCCCCGAACTCTTCGTCCTCCGCACCTCCGTCGGCCGCCACGGCGAGGAGGAGCAGTTCCACCGCGACGACGAGGACCTGACCGCCGCCTCCCTCAAGGACCTCGCCGCCGCCACCGGCCTCGCCGCCCGGCCCGTCGCCACCACCGTCACCCGCTGGGCCGACGGCCTGCCGCAGTACCCCGTCGGGCACCTGGAGCGGGTCGCCCGGATCCGCTCCGCCCTCGCCGGCCTGCCCGGACTGCGCCTCGCGGGCGCCGCCTACGACGGCGTCGGCATCCCCGCCTGCGTCGCCTCGGCCCACCGCGCGGCGGACGCCGTGGCCGACGAGATGATCGCCACGCCGGAAACGGGGCACCCCGGTGCGGGGCACTCCTCGTGACGGGCGAGAATAGGCGTATGAGTGCGCCCGAAAAGATCCCGAACGCCGGTAAGAAGGCGAAGGACCTCAACGAGGTCATCCGCTACACCCTGTGGTCCGTCTTCAAGCTGCGCGACGTCCTGCCCGCCGACCGGACCGGCTACGCCGACGAGGTCCAGGAGCTGTTCGACCAGCTCGCGGCGAAGGACATCACGGTCCGGGGCACGTACGACCTCTCCGGTCTGCGCGCCGACGCCGACGTCATGATCTGGTGGCACGCCGAGACGAGCGACGAGCTCCAGGCGGCGTACAACCTCTTCCGCCGCACGAAGCTCGGCCGCGCCCTGGAGCCGGTCTGGTCGAACATGGCGCTGCACCGCCCGGCCGAGTTCAACAAGTCGCACATCCCGGCCTTCCTGGCCGACGAGACCCCGCGCGACTACGTCTCGGTCTACCCCTTCGTCCGCTCCTACGACTGGTACCTGCTGCCGGACGAGGACCGCCGCCGGATGCTCGCCGACCACGGCAAGATGGCCCGCGGCTACCCGGACGTCCGGGCCAACACGGTCGCCTCCTTCTCGCTCGGCGACTACGAGTGGATCCTCGCCTTCGAGGCCGACGAGCTGCACCGCATCGTCGACCTCATGCGCCACCTGCGCGCCTCCGAGGCCCGGATGCACGTCCGCGAGGAGGTCCCCTTCTACACCGGCCGCCGCAAGAGCGTCGCGGACCTGGTGGCGGGCCTGGCCTGACGGCCGCCCCACGACCTGGTGGCGCCCCGGCACCCCGCCGGGGCGTTCGCCTCTCGACCCGGAAGATCAGACGGCGGCCGCGCCATGGCCCGCCGCTCCAGCGACACCGGGTCCGGCACCGGGTGCGGCGCGCGCGAGCGCGCCGCACCGGCGTCCCCTCCCCTCACCGCGGCCCCAGCGCGGCCCGCAGCTCCGGCTCCAGCACCGCCGGCCCCCGGGTGGCGAGCGCCGTGAGCGGATCCTCCGCCGACAGCCCCGCGAGCAGCCGCTGACCGGCGTGCGAGGCCCACGGGCTGCGCGGATACGACTCCGCCCGGCCGATCAGCAGACAGAGCCCCGAGGCCGTCAGCGGCAGCGCGAACCCGGCGAGCACCCGCATCCGCTCCGCCTCCGCCACCAGCGGCACCGCGACCGCCCCCAGCGCCAGCGCCAGCAGGAACGCCCCGCGCACCGCCCGCGCCCCCGCCGCGACCTCCCGCCGGCCCGGCGCCGGCACCGCGAGCCCCCGCGCCACCAGCCCCTCCTCGATCCGGCGCACGCACGCGGCGGCGGCCACGGCGGGCCGCAGCCCCGGCACCGGCGCCTGTCCCTCCGGACCGATCGCGCCGAGCACCGCCCGCTCCAGCTCGTCGCCGCCGCCGGAGCCGTCGACGACGGTGGCCCAGCCGGTGCGCGCGAGCAGCAGCCGCCGGGCCCGGTGCATCGACACCAGCGTCAGATCGGTCACCCGTCCCGGCCCGCCGGCGAGGAACGCGGCCTCGCCCAGGGTCAGCCGGGCGTCCCCGGCCGTCCCGGCGCCGGTCCCGCCGGCGGCGATCGCCGCCCGGCAGAGCCGGGCGCAGGCGGCGGCGGTCACGACGCACGCGAGGAGGAGGAGCGGGATCCACACCATGATCGAGTTGTACGGCAGGACCGCCGCCCCCGCCACCCGTACGGCTCAGCCGCTGGACCCGCAGGACGAGCCTCCCGACGAACCGCACGAGGAGGACGACGAGGAGCCGCACGAGGACGACGAGGAGCCGCACGAGGACGAGCCGCACGACGAGGACGAGCAGGACGACCCGCCCCCGCCGCACCCCGGCCCGGAGTCCGGGCCCCAGCCGTCCCCGCCGCCCGTCGCCGCGCCCCCGCACCACAGCACCACGGCCGCGGCGGCGCTCGCGTCGGAGGAGGACGGGGAGGAGGCGCGGCCCGCGCGCGGCGTGCCGTACCCCTGGGGGCGCGCCGCCTCCCGCAGCCGCTCCCACAGGTCCCGGTCGGACAGCGCCCGGATGCCGCCCAGCGCCACGGTGTGGACGCCGCCGTACCCGTGCGCCCGCCGGTACGCGGCCAGCGCCTCGATCCCCGCCGTGCTCAGCCGGCGGGTGGACGTGGTGCCGCAGACCAGCGCCGTGACGAAGCAGACGAAGAACAGCGGCAGCAGCTTCACGAAGAACGGCACCGAGGGCCCGTCGGACGACGAGAACTCCACGACGGTGATCACCGCCGACACCGGCAGCATCAGGAACGCCGCCAGGGCCACGCCGACGCACCAGCGCCGCAGGACCCGGCGCGGGCCCGGCACGGTCAGCAGGCCGCGGGCGGCGAGGTCGTCGCCGATCTCCTGGACCGCCGGGTGGGTCATCACGCCGAGCCGCAGCAGGCGCAGCGAGCCGCTCGGGGCGGCCGCGTGGAGGTCGAGCACCGCCCGCTCCACCGGGTCGTGCGCGGTCCGGCGGACGACGGCGACCACGCCGGGGCCGCCGATGACGATCCGGCCGTCCAGGTGCATCGCGGCGAGCGCGGTGTCGGCGACCCGGCCGGGACCGCCGCCGAGGAACGCCGCCTCGTAGACGTCCCGGACCGGACCGCCGGACCCGCCGCGACCGCGGCGGGCGAGCACCACCAGCCGGGCGACGGCGGCGGCACCGGCCAGGTGGAAGGCGAGGAGCAGGAGGCCCATGGTGTTCACCGCCCCCCGAACGCGAGCCGGGCGGCGCGCGCGACGCGGCCGGCGAGGCCGGCCGGCCGGCTGTCGGTGCGCTCCCGCCACCAGCGGGTCAGCTCCCGCCGTTCGGGCCGCTCGTCCAGCAGCAGCGACTCGACGAAGTCGAGCGCGTCCCGCCGGTAGCTCCCCGGCATGGGCCGGGTCCGGGCGTACGCGAGGAACGCGGGCCGGAACCCCGCCCCGAGGATCTCCGGGAGCTCGGGCGCGATCCGCGCCACGACCGAGGCCCGCTTCCCCGCGAGCGCCCGGCTCTGCACCCGCATCCGCCGCACGTCGAAGCCCTCGGGCACCGGAGTCCCCGCCACCAGCGCCGACAGCACCGCCACCTGCCCCACCCCCACTCTCTGTCGTGCCTCGTCCCCGGCCGGGGACGAGGCGGTGTCCTCCGGCGTGCCCTCCGCAGCGTTCTCCGCCGCGGCCCGGCCCGACGGCGCCTGCGCGGGCGCGGGCGGGGCCGCGGCCGCCGTACGCGCCCCGGCCGGCATCAGGCCGCCGGAGACGCGGGCGCCCGCGCCGATGAGGAGCGGGCCGCCGCCCGTCAGGGCCCGGCCGGTCCGCAGGGCGGCGGCGCCGGCGCCGTGGCGCGAGGCGGACCGGTCGTGCGGCGCGGCGGCGGGTGCCGGACGGCGCCGGGCCGCCGTCACCGTCGCGCGGATCGCCGTCAGTTCGGCGGCCAGCTCGGCGGCGGGCGGGAAGTGGTCGTCGCGCTCCAGCAGGACGCCCGGCGGGGCGACCCGGCCGGCGAGGTCCGCCAGGATGTCGAGGACCGGCGGCGGGACCGGGTGGGCGTGGGTGTCGTGCCAGACGCCGTCCCGCTCGACGCCGCCCGCCACGTGGACGTAGGCGATGGCCTCCACCGGCAGTTCGGCGAGCGCCCGCGCCGGGTCCTCGCCGCGGTTGCGGTGGTTGGTGTGCAGGTTGGCGACGTCGACGAGGAGCCGCACCCCCGTGCGCTCCACCAGCTCCGCCAGGAACCGCCCCTCCGACAGTTCCTCGCCGGGCCAGGAGAAGAGCGCGGCGATGTTCTCCAGGGCCAGCGGCACCGGCAGCGACTCCTGCGCGATCCGCACGTTCTCGCAGAGCACGTCCAGGGCGTCCCGGGTGCGCGGGACCGGCAGCAGGTGCCCGGCCTCCAGGCGCGGGCTCGCGGTCAGCGGCCCCCCGGCCCGGACGAACGCGATGTGCTCGGTGACGAGCGGCGCCCCCAGCGCCTCCGCCTTCTCCGCGAGCGCGGCCAGCCGCTCCGGGTCCGGCCGGTCCGCCCCGCCGAGCCCCAGCGACACCCCGTGCGGCACGACCGTGACGCCCCGGGCCCGCAGCCGGGCCAGCGAGTCGGGCAGGTGGCCGGCGCACACGTTCTCCGCGACGACCTCCACCCAGTCGACGCCGGGCAGCTCCTCGACCGCGTCCGCGATCTCGGGACGCCAGCCGATGCCGATGCCGAGTTCCGTCATGTCCCCCTCCTTCGGTCCCCAGTCACCCACGTGATGACCCCGGCGGAGCCGGTCGAACCCGAAGAGGAGGAGGTTCAGAGCTTCATTTGAGGTTCCCGGTCACCGGCTTCCCGGAGCGGCCAGGACGCCGGGGTACGCCGACACCACCGTCGCGCTGCCCGGCGCGATCTCCGTGAAGCCCGCGTCCCGCACGACCGGCAGGCCGCTCGCGGCGAGGCCGGGCCAGTCCGCCTCCGGCGCGGTGCGGACGGCGAGCGGGAAACCGGCCTCCCGCCAGGCCGTGCGGGCGGCCCCGTCCAGGGCCCACCAGAGCAGCTGCGCGCCGTGCCCGGCCTGGGCCATCGCCTTGCCGGCCGACATGCCGAGCCCGGGGTTCATCCAGAGCACCGCCGCGCCCTCCGGGACCGGACCGGGCTCCGCCGGGTCGTCGAGGTCGGTTCCCGACACCTGGAGCTTGGCCAGGTCCTTGGGCCAGCCGTCCAGCGGGATCGGCGGGAAGACACGCACCTCCGCCGCCGCGCCGGTCTCGGTGATGCCGGGCAGGCCGCCGGCCCGCCGCCACTCCGCGCCGCGCGCCCGCCGGACGACCTTGCGGATCCGGGCGTCCTCCCAGTCGGCGACGGCCCGCGCCCATTCCCCCTCGCCGTGCGCCCGCTCGTCGGTCAGGAGCCGGAGCACGGCGCGGGCCGCGGTCTCCAGGGCGTCGGTGCGGGCCGGGGGCGCGTCCTTCTCGATGCGCACCACCAGGGGCAGGACGAACTGCGGCTTCTCGTCGCGGGGATCGGTGCGGGGCTCGGTGTCGTTGCTGCTCACCCGGCCAGTCTGCCACCGCCCGGGACCGGGGGATCTTGTGGCCGGGGGTGCGGCCGGGCGAGGATCGCGTCCATGAGCGCGTACGTCGGAGAGCGGGAGCCCGTGCGGCTCGCGGGCGTCGGGCGCCGGTACGGCCCGCGCGGCCCGTGGGTGCTGCGCGGCGTCGACCTGGAGCTGCCGCCGGGCCGGCTCGTCCGGGCCGGCGGGCCGAACGGCGCCGGCAAGTCGACGCTGCTGCGGCTGGTCGCCGGGGTCGACGCGCCCGCCGAGGGCCGGATCACCGGCCGGCCGGCCCGGACGGCGTACGTCCCCGAGCGCTTCCCGCCCGCCCTGCCGTTCACGGCCCTCGGCTACCTGGTGCACCTCGGCCGGCTCCGGGGCCTGCGCACCGGCGCGGCCCGGGCCCGGGCGGGGGAGTGGCTGGAGCGGTTCGGCGCGGGCGCGTACGCCGGCACCGCCCTCGCGGGCCTCTCCAAGGGCACGGCGCAGAAGGTGGCCGTCGCCCAGGCCCTGCTCGCCGGGCCCGGCCTGCTGGTGCTCGACGAGGCGTGGACGGGGCTCGACGCCGGCGCCCGCGCCGTCCTCGACGACGCGGTGCGCGAGCGGGTCGCCGCCGGGGCCACGGTCCTCTTCGTCGACCACGACCCCCGCCGCCTGGCGGGCGAGGCCCACACGGCGCTCCGCGTGGAGGCCGGCCGCGTCCGGGCCGAGCCGCGGGGGGCGCCGCCCGCCGCGCCGGTCCGCGTCGTCGCCTCCGGCTCCCTGCCGCTGCCCGACCCGCTGCCCGGCGGGGCCACGGCGGCGGCGACCGGCGGGGGCACGCTGTTCCGGGTGGACGGGACGGCCTCCGACGCGCTGCTGCGCGTGCTGCTGGCCGCCTCCTGGCACGTCCACCGGGTCGAGCCCGAGACGGCGCCGGCCCCCGCCGCGCCCCGGGAGGCGCCGTGACCGCCCTGCTGCGCTACCACTCCGCGCTCTTCTTCCGGTCCCAGCGCTGGCTCGCCCCGCTGCTGCTGTACGCGGCGGTGCTCGCCGTCGGCGTCCGGCCGGGCGATCCGGTGGCCGGGTCGCTGGGGATCGCGGCGGCGGCGCTGGTGCCGGTCTCGGCCTGGGCGGTGCGGATCTGTCTGACGCAGGAGCCGGCCGCCGCGCGGGCGGTGACCGCCGCGGCCGGCGGCCGGTCCCGGGCGCACCTGGCCGCCCTCCTCACGGGCGCGGGCTGGCCGGTGCTCGCGGGCGGGGCCGCGGTCGCCGCGGTGACCGCCACCGGCGACCCGGCGGGCGCCGGCGGAGCGGCCGCGCCCCTCGCCGGCCTCCTCGCCACCACCGCCTGCGCGCTCACCGGCGGGGTCGTCGGGGCGCTGGCCTCCCGGCCGTTCGTCGCGGCGCCGGGCCGGTCGGTCGCGGCGCTGCTCCTCGGTTCCCTGCTCGCGCTGGTGACCACCGGGTCGCCGGCGAAGCACGCGGTCACCGCCCTGGTCACGGCCGGCGGCGGGGTCCCGGCGCCGTGGGCGGCCTGCGCCGGGGCGGTGCTCCTGGCCGCCGTGACGGCGGCCCTCTCCGGCCGGTTCGTCGCCCGGCTGGAGTGAGCGCCCGGGGCCGCCGCAGTAGCCTCGGTGACATGACCACGGAATCCGGCGCCTCCTGTGCCCCCGAGCCCGCGCCCCGGCCGCCGAAGGCCGCCGAGGGGCCGTACGCCCGCTGCGTGCTGTGCCTGGAGCCGACCGAGTACGCGGAGTCGGCCCCGGGCATCGTGCTGTGCCCGGTCTGCGAGTGGCAGGAGGCCCAGCGCAACGCCTGCTCCGGCTGAGCCGGCCGGCCCTCAGCCCGCGCGCATCAGCTCGGACACCTTCACGAAGCGGTAGCCGCGGGCCCGGAGTTCGGGGACCACGCGGCGGATCGCCCGCTCGGTGGCGGGGGCGGCGCTGCGGGTGCAGTGGAGCACGACGAGGGAGCCGGGGCGGACGCCGGAGAGCACCTGCTCGGCCACCGCGTCGGGGTCCTTCGCGAAGGCGTCGCCGCCGACCACGTCCCACTGGACGGCGGTGACGCTGGCGGGGGCGAGCGCGCGGCGGGCGGTGTCGTCGTAGCAGCCGCCGGGGAAGCGGAAGTACGGCACGACGTTGACGGCGCCGGCGTCGCGGAAGGAGTCGAAGGCGCGCCGCACGTCGGCCGCCATGTCCGGTGCGGCGACCGTCGGGAGGCCGTAGCAGGGCTCGGCGAAGGCGTAGTGGCTGTAGGAGTGGTTGGCGATCTCGAAGCGGGGGTCGCGGCCGATGGACCGGGCCTGGTCGGGGTACTCCTCCGCCCAGCGGCCCGTCATGAAGATCGTCGCGTCCACCTCCAGCCGGCGCAGGGTGGCGATGAGTTCCGGGTTGTCGAAGCGCTCGCCGCGCGCCGCCCGGGGGCCCTGGTCGGCGGTCATGTCGGCGTCGAAGGTGAGCGCGACGACCTTCTCGGCGCTCCGGCCCGTCCGGCGCGCGTAGACGGGGGTGAGTCCGCCGGCCGCCGGTGCCAGGGTCGGGGCCGCGGCGGGGCCGGCGCCGGGCTTCGGCCGGGCCGCGGCGCTCGCGGAGGGCGCGGGGCTCGCGGGGGCGCGGGAGGCGGTCCCGGTCTTCGCCGCGGGGGCGGGCGCGGGGGCGGGGGACGGGGCGCCGCCGTCGCCGCAGCCGACGAGAGCGGCGCCCAGAAGAACGAACACCGCCAGTTTCCGTACAGGAATGTTCACGAACGGAAGCTATCCGACCAAAGTGTCGAACGCTCGCGACGCGGCAGCGGCAAGGCCCGAGTCCACGCGCCGAGCTGACGCGCCGTCGCCCGGAGGCCGCCGGGCGGCCCTCAGCCGGCGGGCCCGCCGGCAGGGGCGTCCCGGGCGCCGGGGAGGCCGTCCGGCGCGTGCCCCGGGGTGCCGATCCAGCCCCGCTGCGCGGCCATCGCCCCGGCCTGGAAGCGGCTCCGCGCCCCCAGCATGTCCATGATCGCGGCCACGGTCCTGCGCGTGGTGCGGGTGGAGACGCCGAGCCGCTTCGCGATGGTCTCGTCGGTGTGGCCGTGCTCCAGGAGCCGCAGGGTCTCGCGCTCCTGCGAGGTGAGCCCCCGCTGGTCGCGCGTGCGCGCCGCGCCGAGCCGGTCGGCCCGGTCCCAGGCGAGGTCGAACAGGGTGCACAGCGCGGTGAGGGTGCCGTCGCCGCTGAGCAGCACGGCGCTGTGCCCGCTGTTCTCGCCGTACACCGGCAGGACGGCGACGCGGCGGTCGAGGACGGTCATGCGGACCGGCACGTCGGGGGTGGTGCGCACCTCGCCGCCCTTGGACGCGAGCCAGTTCGCGTACGCCATGCCCGCCGGGCTGTTGCGGATCGACTCGGGGTAGAGGGTGCGCATCCGGATCCCGCGCGCGAGCGTCCTCGCGTCCAGCGGTTTGGCCGCCTCGATGTTGCTCTCGACGGGCGCGTCCGGGACGAACGCCATGATCTCGTGGTCGACGTGCCGGCTCAGCTCGGCCAGCCGGTCGCGGATCCGGTCCACGCCGACGAGCGTCTCCACCCCGGAGGAGTCCCCCACCGGCTGGAAGCCGACCCAGTCCGCGATCAGCTGGGCCGCCGCCGCTCTGGACGCCTCCAGCTTCTGCTGCTGCGCGAGCAGTTCCGCCTGCTGCCGGGCGAGTAACGACTCCATCGCCAGCTCCGGGCTCACCGCGTGGAGGCGGGCGTGCCCGGTGGCGGACGGACGCAGCAGCGAGAGTTCGCTGAGCCGTCCGAGTGCCTCCCGGACCTCCGCCTCGGGCAGCGAGAGCGAGGCGGCCAGCTCCGCGACCCCCCAGTCGGCGTGCTGAAGCAACATCCGATAGACGCTTTCCGTTCGGGTGTCGATTCCCAGTGCGTCCAGCATGTATGTACCCCCCATAGATACGTGTACGAATCATCACACGGCCTGTGGCCCCGGTTTCCTGCCGTGACGGAAGAAGCGAGGGTTCTGGCAGGTTCCGGCCATGTCCGCTTGGGGACTGCGCCGACCCGGGGAATGCACGGGGCGGCCCGGGACCATCGAGGGATGTATCTGGTCCACGTGTGGCTGCGCCGCGCCGTCGAAGGCACGGTGCCAAGGGAGTTGGCGCGGGAGTTCCGCGACGAGGCGGCTGGGGACGAGGGCGTGGAGCACGCCGTGGTCCACCCCGTCTCCGGCCGGGAGACCGTCGTCGGCCTCTTCCTCCGGCTGGAGAGCCTCGCCGCCGCCGAGCGCGCCGCCGCGGCGGTGTGCGCGCGCGTGCTGGACCGGCACGCCGCGTGGGGGTACGAGGCCGTCTCCTGCGAGGTGACGCTGATGGCGCCGTTCCCGGAGCCGTAGGGGGCCCGGGGCGGAGAGGGCCGCCCGGCGCCGGCGGTGTCCCGAACCGGACGTGTCCCGATGCTGACAGCCCGGATCGCTTCACCGGAATGCGGGCCTGATGCACGCTTCAGTCATCCGGATTCCCGGTCCGTCGAATTCCCCTCCTCCGCAAAGGACTTCGTCATGTTGCGTGCCCGTGTCGCCGCCCTCCTGATCCTCGCGTCCGTGTTCGCCGGAATCAGCACCGGCGCGATGGCGGACACCCCGGACGCCCCGGTCGTCCCGGTCGTCAAGGACACGCTCGGCTGGCAGTGAACGAAATCCCCGCCCCTTCCCGGGCCGGAAATCCCGTGCAGGAGAACTCCTTTTCCGAAAGGCAGAAAATGAGCAGGATCAGAAGGACCCGCCGCGTCACCGTCGCCCTCTGCGCGGCCACGGCGCTCGGACTCGGCGCCACCGGCGCCGCGTTCGCCCAGCAGTCCGGGCCGGCCGGCGGCCACCCGGCCGCGCGGGCCGGCGGGCACGAGTACCCGGGCGCCGGCCAGGGCAAGGTCACCCCGGTGCCCGACGAGTACCGCACGGGGGCGGGGGCGCGCGGCCTGGCCGCGACCGCCGGGATCACCCGCAGCGAGGTCATCGCCCGGGCCAAGTCCTGGGTCGGCAAGGGCCTGGACTACAGCTGGACGAACTATTACCAGGGCTACCGGATGGACTGCTCCGGCTACGTCTCGATGGCCTGGGGCCTCGGCAGTTCCCTGGCCACCCCGAACTTCGTCCCGGGCGGAACGGCCGAATGGATAACGAAGGCCGAACTCAAGGCCGGTGACGCGCTGCTGGACGACGACTCCGGCGCCGACGGCCACATCGTCCTCTTCGAGGAGTGGGCGACCGCCGACAAGACTTCCTACTGGGGTTACGAGTTCACCCCCAGCGGCGTCCACCACCGCATCCTTCCCTACCCGTACTACGCGGGTAAGGGACCTTTCGCGCCGGTCCGCCTGAAGAACATCGTGGACGACCCGATCCCGGAGGCGGAGGCCCCGAAGGAGGACACCTCCTCCCGGGTGAACGCGGACTTCAACGGCGACGGCCGGGACGACGTGGCCGCCCTGTACGGCTACGGCGACGGTTCGGTCGCGCTGTTCACCTTCCTCGCCCGGGCCGACGGCGGTTTCGACGCGCCGCTGAAGTCGTGGACGCGCCCGCCGGGCAACTGGACCTTCAAGAGCGTCAAGCTCACGGCCGGCGACTACGACGGCAACGGCCGGGCGGACCTGGCCGCGATGTACGACTACGCCGACGGCTCGGTGTCCCTGTTCACCTTCAAGTCCCGTGCCGACGGCGGCTTCTCCGACCCGGTGAAGTCCTGGACGACCGCGCCCGGCAACTGGTGGCCGGAGAACGTGAAGCTGGCCTCCGGCGACTTCGACGCCAACGGACGCGACGACGTGGCGGCCTTCTACGGCTACAGCGACGGCCGCGCCGCCCTCTACACCTTCAAGCCCGACGCCACCGGCGCGTTCGGCACCCCGCTGCGCTCCTGGAACGTCCCCGAGGACTACTGGTGGGGCGAGAACGTCGAACTCGCCGTCGGCGACTTCGACGGCAACGGACGCGACGACCTCGCCGCCATGTACGGCTACGAGGACGGCACCGTCTCGATGTTCACCTTCAAGTCCGCGACCGACGGCGGCTTCGTGGCGCCCGTGAAGTCCTGGACCACGGAGCCGGGCAACTGGAACTTCTCCAACGTCAAGCTGACCGCCGGCGACTACGACGGCGACGGCCGGGCCGACGCCGCCGCGTTCTACGGCTACAGCGACGGCCGCGCCGCGCTCTACACCTTCCTCACGAGGACCGACGGGACCTTCAACACCCCGGTGCGCTCCTGGAACGTGCCCGCGGACAACTGGTGGGGCGAGAACGTGCAGATCGCCTCCGGCGACTACGACGGCAACGGCCGCAGCGACGTGGCCGCGTTCTACGGCTACAGCGACGGCCGCGCCGCGCTCTACACCTTCAAGCCGGACGCCACCGGCAAGTTCGCCTCCCCGCTGCGGTCGTGGAACGTGCCCGCGGACTACTGGTGGGGCGAGCACGTGAAGCTCGGCTGACCCCGGCCCGGCCGGGCCCCGAGGCCCGGCCCGGCCGCCCCCGGCGCCCCTCGCGCACCGACCGGGGCCGCCCGGCACCCGCCGGGCGGGCCCCCCCCCCCCCCCCCCCCCCCCCCCCCCCCCCCCGCCCCCCCCCCCCCCCCCGCCCCCCCCCCCCCCCCCCCGGCCCCGGGGGGGTAAACAAAACAGGGCGCGCCCG
>NZ_JBHYPS010000044.1:0-19666 GCF_042746075.1 Streptomyces sp. NPDC058758
GATGTACCTCGGCAAGGGCGACGGCACCTTCACCGCCCGCACCCGCATCGGCGGCGGCTTCGGCCGCTACTCCGAACTCGTCGGCGCCGGCGACTTCGACGGCGACAAGAAGAACGACCTGCTCGCCGTCGACCCGGCCACCAGGACCACGTACGTCTTCCGGGGGACGGGAGAGCGCTACACCCCGCTCAACCTGACCCGCGACACCACCTCCTTCTTCAAGGGCGTGGCGCACGACCTGAACGGCTGACCGGCACACACCGGCCGGGCATGGCGCGCCCGTGCCCGGCCCCTTCCCGAGGGGGCACTCCTTGCAGCACCGCACCGCCACCGCCCGCCTCGCCACCGCCGTCGCGGCGGTCCTGGCGCTGACCACGGGCGCCGGCACGCTCGCCGCGCCCGTCGCCCTCGCGGCCCCGGCGGCGGCCCCGTCGGCCGGTTCGACGGCCGGTTCGACGCCCGTGGGACCGGTCCGCTCGCTCCCGCCCGGCGCCTCGCTGAGCGGCGCCGGGACGCGGGGCTACCTCGTCGCGATGCCCACGGACACGGACGACCAGCGGATCCTCCGCTGGATCCCGTACGCGGGCGGCGAGCACCACGACGACCACCGCTCCTTCGAGTGGCGCACCCAGACGTCCGGCGACATAGTGGCCGCGACGCTGGAGGGGTACGACGGCTCGCTCACCGACCTGGCCACCGGGGAGTCCTTCCGCATGGAGGGCGTGCCCGGCTGGACGGACGCCGAGTACGCGGGCACCGCCGGAGCGGCCATCGGCGTGCGGGCGCACTCCCGGGTGTACCTGGACACGAAGGACGCGGCGCCCCGCGCGATCGGGAACCTGCCCGAGGGGACCGCGTACGGGGAGCTGCGCCCGGCCACCGCCGAGGTCGGGCTGCTCGACCACACGACCGCCGGGGGCGAGCGGCGCGTGGGGCTGGTCGACCTGACCACCGCCACCGTCACGGAGACGTACGCGCGCGTGGAGGCCGTCTCGGCGACCCGGGTGGCCTGGAGCGAGGCGGCCACCGCCACCGCCCCGCGCCGCGTGGTGGTCCTCGACCGGGCCTCCGGCGCGCGGACCGTCGTCCCGGTGGCCTCCGCGGACGCCGCCCTCCCCCTCGCCCTGCTCGGCGACTGGCTGCTGTACGGCGCCTCGGCCCGGCACCTGGGGACCGGCGAGACGGTCGCCCTCTTCGACCGCGTCGAGTCCCTGGTCCCCGCCCCCGACGGGACGGCGGCCGTCGTCCGGGGCGGCTCGGCCCGGGACGGCGCGGGCGTGCACCGCGTCGCGCTCGGCGCGGACGGCAGGCCGACCGTCCGGCTGCTGGCCCGGCAGGGCACCGCCTCCTCCTTCGTCCACGACGTCGACGCCGACGGCTTCCCCGACCTCCTCGGCCGGGACTCCGCGGGCGCGCTGTGGCGGGACGCCGCCGGGGACGGCCGGAGCCGGACGTCCGCCGGCACCGGCTGGAAGGGGTACGACACGATCGAGGTGGTCGGCGAGGTGGAGAAGCACTCCCCCTCCCACGCCTTCACCGCGGACCTCGTCGCGCGGGACGCCTCCGGCGTCCTCTGGCTGCACCGGAGCGACGGCAACGGCGGCTTCCACCCCCGGGTGAGGATCGGCGGCGGCTGGCAGGTCTACGCCGAGATCGCCGGCGGCAGCGACCTCACCGGCGACGGCCGCCCCGACCTCGTCGCCGCGGACACCACCGGCACCCTCTACCTCTACGAGGGCACCGGCACCGGCACCCGCCCCTACGAGGCCCGCAGGAAGATCGGCGGCGGCTGGCAGGTCTACGACCGGCTCACCGCGGTCGGCGACATCGGCGGCGCCGCGGGCGGGGACCTGGTCGCCCGCGACCGGGACGGCGTCCTCTGGCTCTACCTCGGCAAGGGCGACGGCACCTTCGCCGCCCGCAAGCGGATCGGCGGCGGCTGGCAGGTCTACGGCGAGATCGCCGGCGCCGGGGACGTGGACCACGACGGCAGGGCCGACCTCCTCGCCCACCACCCGGACACCAGGCGGGTGTACCTCTACCGGGGCACCGGCGAGTGGCGGAGCCCCTTCCGCGCCCGCGCCCTGTCGGACGTCCAGGCGGGGTACGCGTACGACCACCTCGCCTGACCCCGGGCCCGTCGAACGGAAGGGCGCCGGACGAAAGTTCGGACCCTCCGTACAACCAGGCGACCTCCTGCCGAGTCTGACCGGGCACGGCACGTCCGTGCCCGGTCTTCCGTGGGAGTTCACTTGCAGTACCGCACCGCCGGCGCCCGCCTCGCCACCGCCGTCACCGCCGTCCTCGCCGCCGCGGCCCTCGGCGCCGGCGCGCTCGCCACGGCGCCGGCGGCCTCCGCGGCCACCTCCGGCGCCGCCGGGCGGGCGGACGTCCCGCTGACGGTCGAGGCGGCCGACCTCCCGGCGACGGCGGACCTCGACAGGACCGGCGGCGAGGTGCGCCTGGGCTGGACGCTGTCGCGCCCCGACGCCTACATGTCCGTCACCCTCACCCACGTGGCCACGGGCAGCACCTACCAGCAGTACGTGCACTCCCCCACCGGCGACGAGAACTTCTCCTTCTCCTGGGACGGGCACATCGGCGACGCCGACGCGCCGAACGGCCCGTACGCCGTGCTGGCCGAGGCGGAGCCGCTCGACGGAACCGGCGAACCCGCCCGCCACACCGGGCGGCTGACCCTCACCCGCACCCCCAACCCCCACGACCACACGGACAACGGCTCCACCGACGTCCTCGCCCGCGACGCGGCCGGCGTCCTGTGGCGCGACGACCTCCGGGACCGGCCGCAGGACGGCAGGGTCCTGAAGGCACAGCGGGCGAAGGTCGGCTCCGGGTGGAACGCGTACCAGCGGATCGAGGCCGCCGGGAACATCGGCGGGGCCGCCCACGGCGACCTGGTCGCCCTCGACGGGGCCGGCGTCCTGTGGCACTACCTCGGCAAGGGCGACGGCACCTTCACCGCCCGCACCCGGGTCGGCGGCGGCTGGCAGAACTACACCGGGCTGACCGGCGGTTCGGACCTCGACGCCGACGGGCGCCCCGACCTGCTCGCCGCGGACGCGGCCGGCGTCCTCTGGCTCTACCGGGGCACCGGCTCCGCCACCCGCCCCTTCGCGCCCCGGGCGAGGGTCGGCGGCGGCTGGCAGGTCTACGACCGGATCGAGGCCACCGGGAACATCGCGGGCACCCCCGCCGGCGACCTCGTGGCCCGCGACAGGGACGGCGTCCTCTGGCTCCACCAGGGCAACGGCCGCGGCGGCTTCGCCGGGCGCGTCCGGGTCGGCGGCGGCTGGGGCGCCTTCTCCCACCTCGTCGGCGCGGGCGACGTCGACAGCGACGGCCGCCCCGACCTCGTCGCCCACGGCGGGAACGGCACGTACGTCTACCGGTCGACCGGCTCCGCCACCCGCCCCTTCACCCGCCTGGCCACCGACCTGTACGCGGGCGAGGGCACGAAGTTCACCAGCGTCTCCTGAGGGCGGGAGCGGGCACCGGCGCCCGGGCCGGATCCTCCACAGATCCCGTACAACCATATGTCGTGATCAACAGTCTCCTAGGCGGTACGCACCATGCGCGTACCGCCCGGCCCGTTCCAGGCTTCCCCAGGGGGACCACCGTGACTTCCGTACGCTCCGCGCGAGGCCGCCGCCTCGGCGCCTCCGTCGCCGCCGTCCTCGCCGCGACCCTCGGCGCCGGCGTCCTCGCCGCACCTTCGGCGGGCGCCGCCGTGAGCGCCGCCCCGCAGGCCGCTCCGACGGCCGACGGACTCGGCGTGGTGCCCGCCTTCCACAAGCTGCTCGGCGGCGGGAAGCACGGCGTCTTCACCATGGACGGGAACCGGTACGACCACCAGGACCCCACCTACGGGCGGCTGACCTACACGCGGTACGCGGACGGCACGACGATCGAGCTCGACATGATCAGCGCCGAGGACCGGGTCGTGGCCACCGGCGACACCGGAGCCGTGATCAGCCCCTTCGAGCAGTCCGTCACCGTCTTCGACGGGGCGCGGGGAGGCTCGTACGCCCTGCCGGTCGACGAGGACACCTACGTCCTCCGGGAGCTCGGGCTCGCGGGCGGCGGCCTGCTCGCCGTCTCCACCACCGGCCCGCGGCCCGTCCTGAAGCTGCACACCGTGGCGGAGGGCAGCCGGGTGGTCGACGGCATGCCCGGCGAGGACGCGTCCCCCGCCCTGGCGTCCGCCACCGACACGCACGCCCTGATCCTCACCGAGGACGCGGAGGGCGCGGCCCTCTGGGTCGTCGTCGACCTGGCCGCCGCGAAGGCCGTGGAGACCTACGCCGTCCCGGCGGCGGCGGACCTGACGTCCGTCACCTTCTCCGACCGGCGGATCGCCTGGACCGAGTACCCGGGGGGCGCCGCCCCCCGTGCGGTCGTCCGCGACCGCTCCGGCGGCGGCGACACCGTGCTGCCGCTCCCCCCGGCGCCCGGCCAGGACTACGACCTCGGCCTGGTCGGCGACTGGCTGACGTACAGCCGGCCCGGCGGACTCGCCGCGACCGCGCCGTCCCCGGCGCGGCCCCTGACGGCCCGCCACCTGACCGGTGCCGGCGAGTCGTTCGAGCTGCTGGACCACACCGTCCGGTCCGCCGACAGCCCCGCGGGCGGCCAGACCGTGTGGGGCGGCAGCGTCGCCGCCGGGGAGAACGGCGAGGGCGTCTACCGGATCACCGCCGGCGCGGACGGCGTGCCGACGGCCGTGGAGGAGGCGACCACCGGCCAGTCCACCGCCCTGCGCCCCGTCTCCACGGAGCTCCCGGACGACGGGAAGACGATCCGGCCGGTGAACGGCGTCCTCGCCCCCACCCGCTTCGACTTCGCGCTGAACCGGGGCGGCGTGCGGGTCGACGCCGTCTTCCGGCACCAGGACGGCGGGACGCTCACCCGCAGCTGGACCTCCACGGAGCGGAACATCCGCTTCGACTGGGAGCACTACCTCGGCTCCACGGAGAACGGCGCGCCCCGGCACTCCGGCGCCCCCAGCGGCGCCTACCGGATCTCCTTCACCTTCACCCCGCTGAACGGCATCGGTCCGGCGGTGGAGGTGAAGGGCCAGCGCACCCTGGAGCTCGGCCACCGGCCGCACGGCTTCGACTTCGACACCACCCCCGACCTGCTCGCCCGCGACTCCTCCGGCGTCCTGTGGACCGACAGCACGGTCATGACGTCGCAGGGCGAGCTGGACGCGCGGCGGGCACGGGTCGGCGGCGGCTGGCAGGCGTACGACCGGATCGAGGCCACCGGCGACATCGCCCGTTCCCAGCGGTCCGACATCGTCGCCCGCGACCGGTCCGGCGTCCTGTGGTTCTACGAGAGCAACGGCTACGGGCGCTTCTACGACCGCTCCCGGATCGGCGGCGGCTGGCAGGTCTACGACCAGATCGCAGGCGGCTCCGACCTCACCGGCGACGGGCGGCCCGACCTCCTCGCCGCCGACAGGACCGGCGTCCTGTGGCTCTACCGGTCCACCGGGAACGTCGAGGCGCCCTTCGCCGCCCGCAAGAAGGTCGGCGCGGGCTGGGGCGTCTACAACCAGCTCACCGCCACCGGGAACATCGCCGGCGCCGGCGCCGGCGACCTCGTCGCCCGCGACAAGGACGGCGTCCTCTGGCTCTACCTCGGCAAGGGCGACGGCACCTTCACCGCCCGCACCCGGATCGGCGGCGGCTGGAACGCCTACACCGAGCTGATCGGCGGCGGCGACGCCGACAACGACGGGAAGGCCGACCTGTTCGCGTACAACGCCCGGGAGGAGAAGACGTACCTCTACGGCGGCACCGGCGACCGCACCAAGCCCTTCAAGGTCCGCAAGGCGAACACGGCCTTCGCCGGCGGCGCGTACGACCGCCTCGCCTGACCACCAGCCCACGAGGGCGGTGCGCCCCGCCGGGCGCACCGCCCGTCCCGGACAGGGGAACCCGCATGCCCGACCGCTCCACCGCTCGCCGCCTCGGCGCCTCCGTCGCCGCCGTCCTCGCCGCGACCCTCGGCGCCGGCGTCCTCGCCGCCCCGCCGGCGGGCGCCGCCGACTCCCCCGCGCCCCTCCGGGTCGGGCCGCAGGCGGCGGTCGTCGCCGCCGGGTCGACGGGCTTCCTCGTCTCGATGAACCGCTACACCGGGGGCGAGCAGTTCTGGGTGCGGTACGGCACCGGGGAGCGCACCCCGATCGAGGAGGCCACGTACGAGTACGTGGGCGAGAACCACGTCGTCGGCGACGACACCCTGCTGTGCCGGTCCGTCGCCACGGTGCGGAACATGACCACGGGCGCCACCGTCCTGACCGCGCCCATGGAGCGCGGCGAGCAGTGCGCCGGGCTCGCCGGCGGCGCGGTCTTCTTCACGTCCTGGGGCCCGACCGGCAAGCTGCGGATGCACGACGCCGAGCACGGCAGCCGCCCCGTCACGGGCATCCCGGCGGGCTCCACGTACATGCAGGTCCGACAGGGCACCGCCACCCACGCGCTGCTCCGCTACCGGGGTCCCGACGGCGTCGAGCACCGGGGCACCGTCGACCTCGCCACGGCGGCCGTCGCGGAGGACTACGCGGCGCCGCTCACCGCCGAGTGGCGCTTCGAAGCGGCCCTCTCGGACACCCGCATCGCGTGGAACGAGTACGACCCCGCGACCGGGAGGTCCACCGTCGTCGTGCACACCCGCGGCACGGCCGAGAAGCAGGTCGTCGAGGCGGCCCGGGACGCCCACGTCGCCTTCCTCGGCGACCGGCTCGTCCACGCCGCCCCGGACGGCACCCAGGCGCTCAGCCCGTCGCCGCTGAACCGGCTGACCGTCGTGGACCTGAAGACCGGCGCCACGACCCGGCTGCTCGACCACGTGCGGGCCGTCGCCGCCGCCCCCGACGGCGACCTGCTGGTCAGCGGCGGAGAGATCGGCACCGGCGACGGCGTGTTCCGCGTCTCGGCCGGCGCGGACGGGACGCCCACCGCCTCCTTCCTCGCCGACGGCGGCTACCCCGCCGAGCTGGCGGAGGTCGGCACGCCCCGTCTGCCTCCCACGACGGCCGACTTCGACGCGAAGCGCTTCGTCCCCTTCGAGCAGTTCTTCAACCACAAGGGCGTGAAGTACCGCTACACCCTCACGCACGTGCGGACCGGCAAGACCTACACCCACGTCGAGAACGGCTACGTCGGCGCCGGGGACGACGGCTACTACCCCGACGGCATCCCCCTGGGCTGGGGCTGGGACGGTACCTTCAACGACGGCAACGCCTCCGACCCGAAGGGGTCGATGGCCGCCTTCAACGGCGCCTACACCTGGGAGTCGGTCGCCGAGTCCGGCGGCGGCTTCGGCGCGCCGGTCAAACGGTCCGGCGCCCTCACCGTCACCCGCGCGCAGAAGCCGCACGACTTCGACGACAACGGCTCGCCCGACGTGCTCGCCCGCGACGCCTCCGGCGTGCTGCGCACCCACGACTCCGGTTACATCGGCGGCGGCTGGCAGGTCTACGACCGGATCGAGGCCACCGGGAACATCGCCGGCACCGGCTTCGCCGACCTCGTCGCCCGTACGCCCTCCGGCACGCTGTACCTCTACCAGGGCGACGGCCGCAACGGCTTCGCGGGCCGCGTGAAGGTCGGCGGCGGCTGGCAGACGTACGAGAGGATCGCCGGCGGCTCCGACTTCACCGGCGACGGCCGCCCCGACCTGGTCGCCGCCGACAAGGCGGGCGTCCTGTGGCTGTACCGGTCCACCGGGAACGCCGGCGCCCCCTTCGCCGCCCGGCAGCGGATCGGCGGCGGCTGGGGGGTCTACGACCAGCTCACCGCCACCGGGAACATCGCGGGCGCGTCCGCGGGCGACCTCCTCGCCCGCGACAAGGACGGCGTCCTGTGGATGTACCTCGGCAAGGGCGACGGCACCTTCACCGCCCGCACCCGCATCGGCGGCGGCTTCGGCCGCTACTCCGAGCTGATCGGCGCCGGTGACTACGACCGCGACGGCAAGAACGACCTGCTCGCCGTCGACCCGGCCACCAGGACCACGTACGTCTTCCGGGGGACGGGAGAGCGGTACACCCCGCTCCACCTGACCCGCTCCGCCACGCCCCTCCTCAAGGGCGGGTCGTACAACCTTTTCTCCTGATCGGTGGTCATACGGGTCGGTCCGCACGCCTTTGCGGACCGGCCCGTCCCCGTTTGGAGAGCCCGTGCTTCCCGTACGCCTCACCCGCCGCGCCGCGGCCGCCGCGGCCACCGTCCTCGCCGTCACCCTCGGCGCCGGAGCCCTGACCGTCCCGGCCGCCGCCTCGGACGAGGCGACCGCCGCGGGGACGCAGGAGGCCGTCACCCGCGTGGCCCTGAACTACGTGGTCGACGAGGCCGGCACCGCCGGGTTCTTCGACAGCCTCTGGTTCAACGAGGGCGTGCGCGCGTGGACGAGCTACAAGGACGGCCGCTCCTACAGCCTGAGCCGCTACACGAAGTCGGTCTCGGTGGTCGGCGGCAACCAGTTCGTCGACGACGTGACCGACACCGTGGTCGACATGGCGACCGGGGCCCGCTACCAGCTCCCCGACGGCAACACCCTGGCGATCGGCATCGCCGGCCCCTACGTCTTCACCGCGCTCGCCACCGCCTCCGGCCCCACGCTGTGGGCCCACACCGCCGAGGGCAGCCGGCAGGTCACCGGCCTGCCCGCCGGGGCGAAGGACCTCTCGGTCCGGCCCGGCACCGCGGCGTACGGCGTCGTCGCCTTCACCGGCGCGGACGGCGAGCGGCACCAGGGCCTGGTGGACCTCGCGGCGGGGAAGGTCACCGAGGACTACGCGGTCCCGGCGTCGGCCTCCTCGTTCACCTTCTCGGACACCCGGGTCGCCTGGGCGGAGCGGGACGCCGCGACCGGCACGGCGCGGGCCGTCCTCGTCGACCGGAAGACCGCCGGGCGGAAGACCGTCGACCTCGGCCGGATGCCCCGCACCGCCGAGGTGCAGCTCATGGGCGACTGGCTCCTCGACGGGCTGCCCCTGCGGGAGGGCCGGGACCTGACGCCCGGCTACGGCCTGCGCGCCCGGAACCTCGCGGACGGCTCCGCGCCGGTCAAGCTGCTCGACCACTTCCAGACGATGACCCGGGACACCGGCGGCGGCGTCCTGGCCAGCGGCGGCCGGCTGGGGAAGGGCGAGGGCGTCCACCGGATCGAGCGCGGCGCGGACGGCAGGCCCGCCGTCACCCTCGTCGCGAGCAACGGCTCGCCGACCGAGACCGCGCAGCTGCGCGAATCCCCGATCCCCGAGCTGCTCGATCTGGACCAGCGGAGGTACGCCTGGCTGTGGTGGTCCGTGAACCACTGGGACACCAAGGCCACGGTGCGGCTGCGGCACGTCCGCACCGGCAAGACCTACGACTGGACGTCCAACGGCTACAGGGGAGGCCGGAGCATGGACGGGAACATCAGCGACTACTCCGACGGCTTCTCCATGGGCCCCTCCTCCGAGTGGAGGGGGACGTTCGGCACCGAGAACGAGCTCGGCTCCGTCCACACCGGCGCCGCCTACAACGGCGACTACACCTGGGAGTTCACCGCCGAACCCCTGTCCGGTCTCGGCCCCGCCCTGAAGAGGTCAGGCACCTTCACCCTCGTCCGCAGCCCCAAGCAGCACGACTTCGACGACAACGGCTCGCCCGACGTCCTCGCCCGCGACGCCTCCGGCGTCCTGCGGTCCGACACCTCGGTCCGCAGGAGCCCCTGGAGCGAGACCGAGGTCCCGGAGACCACGATCGGCGGCGGCTGGCAGATCTACGACCGCATCGAGACCGTCGGCGACGTCGCCGGCTCCGTCCACGCCGACGTGATCGCCCGCGACGCGGCCGGCGTCCTCTGGCTCTACCAGGGCGACGGCAACGGCGGCTTCGCCCGCCGCGTCCAGGTCGGCGGCGGCTGGCAGACGTACGAGAGGATCACCGGCGGCTCCGACTTCACCGGCGACGGCCGCCCCGACGTCGTGGCCGTCGACAAGGCGGGCGACCTGTGGCTGTACAAGGCCACCGGCAGCGCCACCAAGCCCTTCGACGCCCGGAAGAAGGTCTCCTCCGGCTGGGGCGGCTACGACCAGCTCACCGCCACCGGCAACATCGCGGGCGCCGCCCACGGCGACCTCGTCACCCGGGACGCGGACGGCGTCACGTGGATGTTCCTCGGCAAGGGCGACGGCACCTTCACCGCGCCCACCCGCCTGCGCGAGGGCTTCGGCCGCTACAGCAAGTTCCTCGGCGCCGGCGACTACGACGCCGACGGCCGCAACGACCTGCTCGCCGTCGAGGCCGCCACCGGCAGGACGTACCTCTTCCGGGGCACCGGCGGTCGCACCACCCCGTTCGAGCGGGCCCGCATCGCCACCTCCCTCTTCTCCTCGGGCTCGTACGACCTGTTCGGCTGACCGCACCTCTCCTCCCGCAGAAGGGCGAAGCACATGAACGGACGCCACTCCCCCCGCCGTCTGGCGGCCCTGCTCCTCGCCCTCTCCACCGCGACGGCGGTGACGGGAACCCTCGTCACCGCCGTCCCGGCGGCCGGTGCCGCCGGGGCCGGGGCCGCCCGCCCGGCCGCCGCCGAGGCGGCGGCCCTGCCCGTGGGCGCCCAGGTCGTCAGCGCCGGCGCGACCGGCTACCTGACCAGCCGCGAGGACGCGGCCGGGAAGACGGTGCTGGAGTGGCGGACCTTCGCGGACGGGTCGGTCACGGTCCTGTCCGGGGCGACCGCCGGGTACGACAGCGGCTCGGACCACGCCGTGGTGAGCGGCCCGGCCGGGGTGACCGTCCGCGACATGCGGCCGGGCGCCACCCGCTCCGCGACGTACGACCTGGCAGCGGAGTTCAAACCGGGTGCCCAGCTGATCGGGGCCGTCGGCGCGCACCTGTTCGTCACCGTGCCGACGCCGGGGGGCTTCTCCGACCTGTACGAGCTGTACGAGGCCCCCGGCGGCGGGGTGCGGAAGACGAAGCGGTCCTCGCGCCCCCGGGCGATCGGCTTCGTCGTGGCGGCCTCCTCCGGCGACCGGGTGCTGTTCCTGGGCACGAACCAGGTGACCGAGAACCTGAGCCCCCGGGCGTACTGGCAGTCCGTCGTGACCCTCGGCGAGGACACGGCCGTGGACGGGGAGGCCGCCCGGGACCTGGGCGACACCGGCCGGTGGGCGTCTCCGCTGAGGGGCGCGCTGACCGCCGACCACCGTGCGTGGACCTGGCAGGAGCCGGCCGCCGCCGGCATCACCGTGGCCTCGGCCGAGGGCGAGCGCCACGTCGTGTTCGGCTCCGGACTGGGCGCCCCGTACCTCGCGGGGATCGTCGGGAACACCCTCGCGCACAGCGAGGTGCGCACCGTCGAGGCGCCGCCGGACGAGCTGTTCCCGCTGTACGGGCGGGACCTCGACGGCGACGGGGGCACGTCGTACAAGCTCCTGGAGGACTACACGAGCGTGGCGCACGCCCCCGACGGGAGCCTGCTCGTGCGGGGCAGGTCCCCCGAGCACGACGGGCTGTTCCGGATCTCGGCGGGCGCCGGGCGCCCGGTGGTCTCGCTGGTGGCGGACACCGGCCGGGACGTGACGATGAGGATCGTCGCCTCGCACGTGCCGGCCGTGGTCGACATGCAGGCCCGGGCCAGGCCCTACCGGATGGACTGGGTGCTGAACCAGGCGTGGGCCCACGTCGAGGTGAGGCTCACCCACGCGGCCACCGGCGCCACGCTGCGGACGTACGCCGCCCGGACGGGGTACGAGAGCTCCGCCCCGTACGTCCTCGACTGGGACGGGCTCGTGGACGGGGTCCCCGCCCCGAACGGCGCCTACCGGTGGGAGGTCACGGCCCGGCCGTTCGACGGGGTCGCCGCCCCGGCGACCGCCTCGGGCTCGTTCACGGTCCGCCGGGACCGCAACCCGCACGATTTCAACGACAACGGCTCGACGGACCTGCTGGCCCGGGACGCCTCGGGCGTGCTGTGGCGCGACGACCTCTTCGACTGGCCGGTGGACGCCCACCTGGCGGTGGCCCGGCGGACGAGGGTGGGCGCCGGGTGGAACACGTACGAGCGGATCGAGGCCGTCGGGAACATCGCCGGGGCCGCCCACGGCGACCTGGTCGGGGTCGACGGCTCCGGTCTCCTGTGGCACTACCTCGGCAAGGGCGACGGCACCTTCACCGCCCGCCGCAGGGTCGGCGGCGGCTGGCAGGTCTACGACCGGCTCACCGGCGGCTCGGACCTGAACGGCGACGGCCGCCCGGACCTCGTCGCCTCGGACGGGACCGGCACGCTGTGGTTCTACCGGGGCACCGGCGACGCGGCCCGGCCCTTCGCGGCCCGGGTGAGGGTCGGCGGCGGCTGGCAGGTCTACGACCGGCTCACCGCCGTCGGGAACATCGCGGGCACCGCCGCCGGCGACCTCGTCGCCCGCGACCGCTCCGGCGTCCTCTGGCTCTACCAGGGGAACGGCCGCGGCGGCTTCGCCGGACGCGTCCGGGTCGGCGGCGGCTGGCAGGTCTACGCGCACCTCGTCGGCGCGGGCGACCTCGACAACGACGGCCGTCCCGACCTCGTCGCCCACGGCGCGGACGGCACCGTCGTGTACGGGACGACCGGCTCCGCCACCCGCCCCTTCACCCGTCTGGCCGCCGAGCTGTACCCGGACGAGGGCACCGCGTTCGACCCGGTCCTCTGATCGCCGTCCGTACAACCATCCGTTCATCCCAGGGGTCTTGTGGAGGTCACGTTCTCCGTGACGCCGCAGGTCCCGCTCCAGGAGGCATCCGCCGTGTCACGCGCCCGCACCCCCCGGCCCCGGCCGGCCGCCGCCGTCGCCCTCGTCCTGGCCGCCACGGCCGTCGGCACGCTCGCCGGTCCGGCCGGCGCCGCGCCGGCCGCGCCCGTCACGAGCGCGGTGCGGACGGCCGCCGCCGCGGAGTCGACCTTCCCGTTCCCGTCGAACGAGTTCGTCCTCGGCGCGGGGCCCACCGGGATCCTCACGTCCCCGTGGACGGGGGTCAACGGGCCGAGGAAGTCCGTCTGGAGGCGGTACGCCGACGGCGCCACCACCGAGTTCGTCGGGAGCGCGACCTCCCGGTTCCGGGGCTCCCAGGGCACCGACCTCATGGTGCGCAGCGAGGGCACCCGCCACTTCCTGTACGACCTCGCCAAGGGCGGCGATCCGGTCGTCATCGACAGCCCCCACAAGCTGAGCACGGTCAACGGCTCGACCCTCGTCATGCTGGACGCGGCGGGGAAGGTCCGTCTCGTCAGCCGCACGCCCGGCGGCGCGACCGTGGACCGGGGGGTGACCGGGCTGACCGGGAAGGCCCTGGAGGCCTTCGACGGCCTGCCCGGGACGGTCGCGGTGGAGACCTGGGCGGAGGACGCCAAGCGGATCTCCCTGGTCGACGTCGCCACGGCCGCCGTCACCGAGTCGTACGCCATCGACGTCGGCGCCGGCTTCGTGCAGGTCACGCCCGAGCGTCTGGCCTGGCATCCGTCCTCCACCACGACCCGGGTCGTCGACCGGAGGACCGGGCGGAGCCAGACCTTCCCCTACCCGGCCGGACTCGCCCTGGGCGGCGACTGGCTGGCGATCACGGAGACCCGCACGGTCGGGGGCGTCACCTACCCGAACCGTCCGGTCGTCCTGAAGTCCCTCTTCGACGGGCGGCAGTTCGCCCTGCTCGACGAGGTGGAGCAGGTGGTCCACGACAGCGGCGGCACGCTGCTGCGCGGCGGCACCTTCGAAGAGGGCCGGGGCCTCTTCCGGCTGGCGCTCGACGCGAACGGCGCTCCGGCGGCCACGATGATCGGGGACGGCGACGACCCGCTGGAGCTCGTCCTGCGGAAGCTGAACATCCAGGACGTCTACCGCTTCGACGGCACCGACCCGCTCATCACCTGGGAGTTCAACCACCTCGGTGTGACGCTGGATCTGGAGCTGACCCACACGGCCTCCGGCCGCACGGTGACCCTCCACGACAACATGAACGACTACATCCGCTGGAACGGCGAACTGGACCGTCGGTTCCGTGCCTTCAACGGCGCCTACACGTGGAAGCTGACCGCCCGGCCGAACAACGGCCTCGGCCCCGACGTGGTGAGGACCGGCACCACCACCGTGCAGCGCGGCACCGTGCCGCGCGACTTCAACGACAACGCCGGCCCCGACGCGCTCGTCCGCGACAGCGCCGGAAACCTCACCGCGTACGAGTTCGACCAGGTGCGCGCCATGAGCGCCGAACAGGACTGCTGGGACGACGGCTGCCCGCCGTGGGTGCCGGACGTGCAGCCCACGGTGCTGGGCACCGGGTGGAACACGTACACGCTGATGGCCTCGCCCTCGGACCGCACCGTCGTCGGCCGGGACCGCGACGGCGTGCTGTGGCTGCACCGGAACGAGAAGCAGAAGCTGCTGCCCCGCACGAAGGTCGGCGGCGGCTGGCAGGTCTACAACAAGCTCGTCGGAGGCTCCGACCTGAACAACGACGGGCGCGGCGACCTCCTCGCCACCGACACCTCCGGCGTGCTGTGGTTCTACGCCTCGACCGGCGACGCCACCCGACCCTTCAAGCCCCGCGTGCGCGTGGGCGGCGGCTGGCAGGTCTACAACCTCCTCGTCGCGCCCGGGAACCTCGCCGGGGCCTCCGGCGGCGACCTCCTCGCCCGCGACAAGGACGGGGTGCTGTGGATGTACCTCGGCAAGGGCGACGGCACCTTCACCGCCCGCCGCCAGGTCGGCGGCGGCTGGCAGAAGTACACCCACCTCGTCCCCGCCGGCACGAACGAGGGCGGCACGGCCGACCTGTACGCGGTCGGCACCTCCGGCTCCGCGCTCTACCCCGGCCTCGACAGCACCACCCGCCCCTTCGGCGCTCCGCGGGCCACGCTCCTGCGCGCCGACGCCACCCGCTTCAAGACCTTCTTCTGACCCGCACGCCCCACACGCCTCGCACGCCTCGCACGCCTCCGAAAGGGCCGATGTGAACCACCGCATGTCACGACGCCGGCTGACCGCGGCCGTCCTCACCGCGACGGCCGTGACCGGGACCCTGCTGGCCGCCCCGGCGGCCCTCGCCGCGCCCGCCGCGCCGGTCGCCGGGATCTCGGCGGCCGCCCAGGACGTCGCGCCCTTCCCGAAGGACGGCGTGCTGCTCACCGCCGGTGCGACCGGCTTCCTCGCGAAGGCGGGCACGTCCTCCGCACCGTACTTCTGGACGCGGTACGACGGCACGGTCACCCCGCTGCCCGGCGCCCGGTACCTCGGCGCCGACGGGACCGACACGGTCGTGCAGGACGCGGGCGACGGCACGTACACCCTGCGCGACATGGGCTCGGACGCCGCGCCCGTGGTCCTCACCGCTTCGGGCAGGCTCGTGGGCGTCGTGGGCACGGAGCTCGTGATGCAGGACGCCCAGGGGATCCACCTGGTGGGCAAGGCGGGGGACGGGGTCGTCCGCCGCACGGTGACCGGTCTGCCGCCGGGTACGCCGAGCCTGCGCGGCACCGCGCCGGGGGCGCTGACCGTGTCGGCGGACGACGGCACGG
Organism: Streptomyces sp. NPDC058758; assembly: GCF_042746075.1. Taxonomy (NCBI): domain Bacteria; kingdom Bacillati; phylum Actinomycetota; class Actinomycetes; order Kitasatosporales; family Streptomycetaceae; genus Streptomyces; species Streptomyces sp. NPDC058758. The sequence continues at coordinate 15,571 of NZ_JBHYPS010000044.1, forward strand.
ACCGGCTCGCCCTGGTGGACGCGACCACGGCCTCCGTGGTCAAGACCGTCACGGCCCGCAACAGCGTCCTGGGGTTCGAGTCCGTCGCCGGGTCGCCGACGCACATGACCTGGTACGACTACACGCCCGCCGACGACGGCGGATCGTTCCACCTCTTCGACCGGGCGACCGGCGGGGTCCAGGTCCTGGACGGGTTCGGCGGCGGCCGGCCGGTGGCCCTCTCGGAGGACTGGCTGGCGGTCGGGAGCGGCGTCGGGCCGCTCGTGCTCCGCTCCCTGGCCGATGGCCGGAAGGCCCGGATCCTCGACACCGTCCGCGACGTACGGCCCGGGGCCGGCGGCGCGTTCCTCGCGCAGGGCACCCTCGACCGGGTGCAGGGCGTCTACCGGGTCACCGTCGGCGCGGACGGCACGCCCGCCGCGCGGCTCGTGGCGGACGCCGGGCGCCTCCCGGACCTCGTCATGACGCACGAGGACACGCCGACGACCGTCACCTTCGACGACGAGGACGACCGGGCCACCTTCGCCTGGGACTTCAACCTGCCGGTGGCGCCCCGGCTCACCCTGACCCACACCGCCACCGGGCGGCAGCGGACCCTCACGTACAGCACCCACTCCCCGGGGCCCCGGTACCGTTTCACGTGGAACAGCGACGGCGGGTACTTCGGCGCGGGCGACTACAGCGGTGAGTACACCTGGAAGATGACGGCCACGGAGACGACCAACGTCGGCCCCGTCGTCGAGCGGACCGGCACCCTCACGCTCAACCGTCCCGCGACGGCACGCGACTTCGACGCCAACGGCTTTCCCGACGTCCTCGCCCGCGACAAGGACGGCCTGCTGTCCGCGTACGAGGCCAAGCAGCTGGGCCGCCTGGCCACGGGCAAGCCGGTCTCGACGCCCCTGGGCACCGGCTGGAACACGTACACGCTGATGGCCTCGCCCTCGGACCGCACCGTCGTCGGCCGGGACCGCGACGGCGTGCTGTGGCTGCACCGGAGCGAGGGGCAGAAGCTGCTGCCCCGCACGAAGGTCGGCGGCGGCTGGCAGGTCTACAACAAGCTCGTCGGAGGCTCCGACCTGAACAACGACGGGCGCGGCGACCTCCTCGCCACCGACACCTCCGGCGTCCTGTGGTTCTACGCCTCGACCGGCGACGCCACCCGCCCCTTCAAGTCCCGCGTGCGCGTGGGCGGCGGCTGGCAGGTCTACAACCTCCTGTCCGCGCCCGGGAACCTCGCCGGCGCCCTCGGCGGCGACCTCCTCGCGCGCGACGCCTCCGGCGTCCTCTGGCTCTACCTCGGCAAGGGCGACGGCACCTTCACCGCCCGCCGCCAGGTCGGCGGCGGCTGGCAGAAGTACACCCACCTCGTCCCCGCCGGCACGAACGACGGCGGCGCGGCCGACGTGTACGCGGTGGGCCCGGCCGGCCTCGTCGCCTACACCGGCCTCTACAGCACCACCCGCCCCTTCGGCCCCGGCCGCGCCCTCGCCGTGGACCTCGACCCCACCCGCTTCACGGCCTTCTTCTGACGGGACGCCCCAGGCGGCGGAACAAAAAGTGTGAACCGCCATACAACCCCACATTGCCCTCGGGAGTCTGACGGAGGGAGCGGCGCTTCCGCACCGCGCCCTCCGTCTCCTCGTGAACCAGCCGACTCCACCGAAGGGCCTGCCCGTTGAACCGCACTCCCTCGTACCGGCACCGTCTCGCGACGGCCGTCGCCGTCGCGTTCGCCGTGACCGCAGGTGCCGCCGCGGCCCCCGCCCTCGCCGCCCCCTCGTCCGCTCCCGCCCTCGCCGTCACGGCCCCCGCCGCCGCCGGAGAGGCGGAGCAGGACTCGATAGGCATCCGCGCGGGCCTCCTCCGCAGCAGCGGTCCCTCCGGCTTCCTGACCCGTTCGAAGACGGCGGCCGACCAGTTCTTCTGGACGCGGTACGCGGACGGCGCCACCGTCACGCTGCCCCGCGGCGAGTACCACGGCTCCGCGCAGAGCGACGTGATCGTGCGGCAGGCCGGGACGGACCGCTACGCGGTGCACGACATGGCCACGGGAGCAGCGCCCGTCGAGATCGACACCGCGTTCCTCGGCTCGTCCGCGCAGTTCCTCGGACCCGCCGGACGGACCCTCGTCTTCCGGACCTCGAACACCTCGGGCCACGCCACCCTGCACCTGGTCTCCCAGGAGGGCGCCGAGGTCGCCGACCGCACGGTCACCGGCCTGCCCGCCGACACCAAGGTCGTCCGCCACAGCCTGTCCTCGCCCGGCGTCCTCGCCCTCCTCCACACCGGTACGGTCGGCGGGGTGTCCCAGACCCGTCTCGGCGTCGTCGACCTGACGGCCGGGAAGCTCGTGGACAGCCGCGTCGTGCCCGCCAACACCGGCTCCATCAGCGCCTCCGCCACGCACGTGGCCTGGGTGGAGGGGGGGTACGTGGTGACGGCCCGCCGGGGCGCCACCGGCACCGTCCGGACGTCCGCAGGCTGGCGGGACGGGCTCCGCGTCGACCTGATGGGCGACTGGGTCACGTACAGCCTGCCCGGCGGATCGACCGCCACCACGCCGTACGACCACTACGCGCTGACGGCCCGTTCGCTCACCGCCGGGAACACGACCACCGTCAAGCTCCTGGACACCACGGTGACCGCGTACACGGAGGCGGACGGCGGGCTACTGGTCCAGGGCGGGACCGTCGAGCACGGCGAGGGCGTCTACCGGATCGCCCCGGGCGCCGACGGCCTGCCGGCGGCCACGATCGTGGCGGACACCGGCGAGTCCACGGCGCTGGCGCTGACGGAGGAGAAGGTCACCGGGACCATCGACCTGCGCCGCCGCACCGGCGTGCCGGACATGGCCTGGAGCCTCAACCAGAAGAACGCGGACGTGGACGTCAGGTTCACCGAGAAGGCGACCGGCGCCACCGCCTGGGTCCCGGCCCGGGACGACGACGGGGACGGGGTCTACACCGTCTTCTGGGACGGCGTGCTGGGCCGCGACGGCGCCACCAACGGCGCGTACACGTGGACGCTGACCGCCAGCCCCGCCAACCGCATCGGACCCGACGTGACCCGGTCCGGCTCCTTCGTCATGGACAGCGGCCACGGCCCGCACGCCTACTCCAACAGCTTCTCCCCCGACCTGCTGACGCGCACCGGTGCGGGCCGGCTCGTCTCGTACGACGTCCGCAGCCTCACCGACAACGGCCATTCCGCGCCCGCGAAGGACCACGGCGGCGGCTGGCAGATCTACGACCGGCTGGTCGCCACCGGCGACGTGGCGGGGACCACCCACGCCGACGTCCTCGGCCGCGACCGCACCGGCGTCCTCTGGTTCTACCAGGGCACGGACACCGGCCTCGCCCGGCGGACCCAGGTCGGCGGCGGCTGGCAGATCTACGACAAGCTCGCCGGCGGCACCGACGTGACGGGCGACGGCCGCGCCGACCTCCTCGCCGCCGACAAGACCGGCGTCCTCTGGCTCTACCCCGCCACCGGCAGCACCACCCGGCCCTTCGCCACCCGCAAGAAGATCGGCGGCGGCTGGCAGACCTACGACAAGCTCGTCAGCCTGCACAACGGCCGCGGCCTCGTCGCCCGGGACCGGACCGGCGTCCTCTGGTCGTACTCGGCCAAGGGCGACGGCACGCTCACCGCCCGCCGGCAGGTCGGCGGCGGCTGGCAGCGGTTCGAGGAGATCGTCGGCGTCGGCAACGCGGACCGCGACGAGCGCTTCGACCTGATCGGCTACGACCAGGCCCACCTCGGCTGGACCCTGCACTTCTACGGCAGCGCCAACGCCTCGGCGACCATGTACCTCGGCGGCCGGAAGCAGCTCTCCACCCCGCCCGCCCTGGACGACCGGAACCTCCTGGTCTTCTGAGGCCCGGCCCCGGCCCCGGCCCCCCGTCCGGGGCTCCCGGACCTGACACATTCCGGACGACTTCAGGCCGCCTTACAACCCTCGGGACACCTCGGGAGTCATGCGGGCGGGGGGGGGGGGGGCCCCCCCCCCCCCCCCGGGGGGGCCCGGGTGGATAAAAAAAAAAAAAAACCACCCCACCCCCGTACAAGAATGAGTTGCGGGTGGGGGGGTTGA
>NZ_JBHYPS010000044.1:19676-60469 GCF_042746075.1 Streptomyces sp. NPDC058758
TTTTAATTCCCGGCCCCCCCCTTTTTTAAACCCCCACCTTTTGGTGGGCTGGCTTTTTTTTTTATATTATACTCGCTGGTTTTTATGGGGGGGGGGGCGTGTCGCGCCACGCCCGCACTCCTGGGGAGGAACGTTTCCCTTGACCCGCACCATCCGCACCCGTACCGGCACCGGCCGCCCCCTGGCCGCCGCCGTGGCCCTCGTCGTCGCCGTGACCGGTGGCGCCGTCTCCGCCACGCCCGCCCTCGCGGCCACCCCCGCCGCCACCGGTGCCCCGACCGCCGGGACCCAGGAGCGGGAGCCGGTCTCCCTGCCCACCGGCAACACGCTGCGCGGCGGCGGCCCCAGCGGCTTCCTGTCCTCCGACGCACAGCTGGAGCGCTTCTCCTGGACGCGCTACGCGGACGGCGTCACCGTCGAGCTGCCCGCGGGCCGGTACCGGGGCGCCGTCGGCAGCGACGTCGTCGTGAAGGAGAACGGGCCGAACTCCTTCGAGCTGTACGACATGGCGACGGGCGCCGATCCCGTCCCGCTCGACACCGCGTTCCTCGGCTCCTCGACGAGGCTGCTCAGGTCCGCCGGGAAGATCCTCGTCATGCAGGCGCTGGACGCCTCGGGCAACGCCTCCCTGCACCTGCTCTCCGTCCAGGACGGCAAGGCCGTCGACCGCGTGGTGGCAGGGCTGCCCTCCGACGCCAGGTTCGTGACCTACGACCTGAACGAGCCCGGCGTCTTCGCGCTGGCGTACACCGGCACGGTGGGCGGGGCGGCCGGGAAGTGGCTCGCTTCCGTCGACCTGGCCACCGGCACGATCACGGACCGGCGCGCCCTCCCCGCCGTCGCCGCCGACGTCGCCGCCTCGGCCACCCACCTGGCCTGGTCGGAGCGGAGCGCCGACGGGCAGCTGACCGTGGTGTCGGCCCGCCACGGCGAGACCGGCACGGTCCGGACGCCGATCGGCGCCGGCGACTGGGTCCGGGTCGACCTGATGGGCGACTGGGTCACCTACACCCGGACGGGCGGCGCGGAGGCGACCGAACCGAACCCCCTCTTCCCGCTCAAGGCCCGCCCGCTCGCGGGCGGCACCCCGATCACGGTCATGGAGAGCACCGAGGTCCTGTACGGATCCGAGCAGGTCCAGGGCGGCACGGCCGCACACGGCGAGGGCGTCTACCGGATCGCCCCCGGCGCAGACGGCAAGCCGGTCGCCACGCTCCGCGCGAGCAACGGTCGGGCCACCGTTCTGGACCTGACCGGCCAGCAGGTCCCCGCCGTCCTCGACTTCCGCAAGGAAGTCCCGTGGCCGACCATGACCTGGTACCTCAACCGGGGCAACGCGCTGGTGCAGGTCGACCTCATCCACAAGGCGACCGGCAAGCGGTGGACGTCCGGCCCGTCCTACGCTTACGGGGACGTGCCCCGCTACACCACGTCCTGGGACGGCGCCTTCGACGACTACACGGCCGCCCGCAACGGCGCCTACACCTGGAAGCTGACCGCCAAGCCCCGCAACGGCGTCGGCCCCGACCTGGTGCGCACCGGCACCCTCACCGTCGACAGCGGGACCGCCCCGCACGACTACTCGGACAGCGGCGCCCCGGACCTGCTGGTCCGCAACGACTCGGGCCGGCTCCTGTCGTACGACTTCCGGCAGATCCTCACCCAGTACCTCGTCCAGCCCGAGCGGACGGACCGGGGCACGGGCTGGAACGTCTACGACCGTCTCGTCGCCACCGGCGACGTCGCCGGCTCGCGCTTCGCCGACGTCGTCGGCCGCGACCGCACCGGAGTCCTCTGGTTCTACCAGGGCACCGGCGCGGGCCTCGCCCGCCGCGTCCAGGTCGGCGGCGGCTGGCAGACGTACGACAAGCTCACCGCCGGCAGCGATCTGACCGGCGACGGCCGCGCCGACCTCGTCGCCACCGACAGGTCCGGCGTCCTGTGGCTGTACACCTCCACCGGCAGCGCCACCAGGCCCTTCGCCCCTCGCAAGAGGATCGGCGGCGGCTGGCAGACGTACGACAAGCTCACCGCGACCGGGAACATCGCCGGCGGCCGGGGCGGCGACCTCGTCGCCCGCGACCGCGACGGAGTCCTGTGGCTCTACCTCGGCAAGGGCGACGGCACCTTCACCGCCCGCACCCGCGTCGGCGGCGGCTGGCAGCAGTACGACGAGATCATCGGCATCGGCGACGCCGACCGCGACGGCCGCCCCGACCTGCTCGTCGAAGGGGAGACGATGTACGGGGCCCAGTTCCTCTCCTTCTACAAGGGCACCGGCGACGCCCGCGCCCCCTTCTCCGCCCGCAAGAAGCTGTGGACCCTCGAGGAGCTCAACAACGACAGAGGGCTGGTCTTCTGAGCAGCGGGAAAGCCCCCGTGTCCCCCGGGCCCGGCGGACACGGGCCTTCGTTCCCGGACGGCACATCAGCTCGCCGGAGAGCGACGAACACCTCCACCGCCCCGCACTTTCCACCCCCACCCCCGAGAGGCACGACTCCGTGACCCGTCCCAGACGCACCACCCCGCGCCGCCTCGCCGCGGTCGCCGCCGTCGTCCTGATGGCCACCGCCGGACCGGCCGTGCTGCCGGCCGGCGCCGCCACCGGGACCGGCTCCCCGGCCGCCGCCGCGCCCGCGGCGACGGCGGACGCCACGGCGCCCGCCCTCAAGCCGGGCGACCGGGTCCTGGGCCTGGGGCGGACCGGGTTCCTGAGCCGGGACGCGGACGACTACACCCTCATCCGCTGGACCCGCCTGGCCGACGGGGCGGTGACCACCGTCCCGTCCACATCACGCACCTACCTCTCCCGCGACTCGGACGTCGTGGTCCTCCAGAACCGTGACACCACCTCCCTGAGGGACATGGCCACGGGAACGGACCTCTACTCGGTGCCGGTGAACTGGGACCGGTACGCGGGAGCCGTCGGCTCCCACCTCTTCTTCGGGGCCGACCTCGCGGGCCACGGCCCCCTGGACGTCTACTCCCCCGGCCCGGACGGGCCGGTGCGCCGGACGGTGACCGGGCTGCCCGAGGACGCGTCCGAGCTGTTCGCGGTGGCGGGCGCCGCCGGCGAGGCGCTGGTGAGCTACCTCACCGGCGAGAGCACGACAGCGGTCGCCCGCCACTGGGCGGTCGTGGACCTCGCCTCCGCCACCGTCACCTCCTCCCGCCGGGTCCCGGCCACGGGCCCGATCGGGGAGTACGCCTACGCCCTCTCCTCCGGATACGTCGCCTGGACCGAGTACGACTTGGCCTCGGGTACGAACGTCGTCGTGCTCGACCGCTCCACCCAGAAGGTCCAGCGCTTCCCTATGCCCACATCGGGGAGGCTGCTCATCGGCCTGACCGGGGACTGGGTCACCTACTCCCGGCCCGGAGGGCTTCTGAAGGAAGAAGCGGACCCGCTCATTCCGCTGACCGCCCGCAGTCTCACCGGCACCACCACGCGCAAACTCCTCGACCACACGGTGTCCGGTTTCGGTACGGTCGGCGGCGCGCACGGCTTCGTCGGTGGCACCGTGGCCGGCGGCGAGGGCCTCTACCGGGTCGCGCCCGGCACGGACGGCGTCCCGGTCGCCTCCCGGATCGCCGCGACGGGCGAGCCGACGCAGGTCACACTGCTCCGCCAGGACGTCCCCACGACGGTGGACCTCGACCGCACCGGCGGCAAGCTCTCCATGGCCTGGGAGCTCAGCCGGACCAACGTCACCATGTGGGTCACCCTCCGCAACACCCGCACGGGCGAGTCGATCACCGAGTACGTCGAGCAGCCGGCGCGGGACGAGAATGCGCAGCCGACGCGGTTCGACTGGAACGGCACGCTCAACTGGCAGGGAACCCCCAACCTCTGGACCTCCGCCTCGCCCGGCCCGTACACCTGGGAGATCAGCGCGATCCCGCTCAACCGCGTCGGTCCCACGCTGAAGGCGTCCGGCTCCCTCACGGTCACCCGCAAGACCGGTGCGCACGACTACGACAGCGACGGCTCCCCGGACGTCCTGGCCCGCGACGAATCCGGCAACCTGTGGCTCCAGGACGTCCACTACCAAGAGGAGTGGCGAGAGACCCACCAGAACCCGGAGTCGCTCGTCGGCGGCGGCTGGCAGACGTACGACCGGATCGAGGCCACGGGCAACATCGCGGGTGCCGCCGCCCCCGAGATCGTCGCCCGCGACCGGAGCGGGGTGCTCTGGCTGTACCAGGGCACCGGCAGCGGCAAGGCCCCGTTCACCACCCGCACCCGGATCGGCGGCGGCTGGCAGGCGTACACCCACCTGACGGGCGGCAGCGACCTCACCGGCGACGGCCGCCCCGACCTCGTCGCCACCGACGGGTCCGGCCGCCTCTGGCTGTACCGGAGCACGGGCTCCGCGTCCGCGCCCTTCGCCGCCCGCCGGATGATCGGAAGCGGCGGCTGGCAGACGTACGACCGGATCACCGCGACCGGCCACCTCGCCGGTGGCGCCGCCGGCGACCTCGTCGCCCGGGACCGCTCCGGCGTCCTCTGGCTCTACCTCGGCAAGGGCGACGGCACCTTCGCCGCCCGCACCCGCATCGGCGGCGGCTGGCAGCGCTACGACGACCTGATCGGCTCCGGCGACGTGGACCGGGACGGCAAGCCCGACCTGTACGCGCCCGACGTCAACGACGGCATCCCGACGCCGTTCGTCTACCGGGGCACGGGCGCGTGGCAGGCGCCGTTCCGCCCCGGAGAGGGAGTGAGCCTCATCCAGGACAGCCGTTGGTTCAACCTCTTCGCCTGACTCCTACCGACGCGGGACGGTCGCCCAGACCGTCTTGCCGACCGTGCGGTCCTTGACGCCCCAGGCCGTCGCGAGGGCGGTTACGAGCAGGAGCCCGTAGCCGCCCTCGTCGGGCTGCCGGGACGGTAACGGCCGGCGCTCGCCCCGCGCGTCCGAGAGCTCGATCCGCACGTGCTCCCCGTCCCGCTCCATCCGCAGCTCGAAGTCCCGCCCCGGCACCCGCCCGTGCCGCACCGCGTTGTTCGCCAGTTCGGCCACCACCAGCTCCGCCGCCTCCGCCGCGGGCCCCGCCACCCCCCAGTCGCCCAGCTGGTGCGCCGCCAGCAGACGGGCCAGGCGCGCGCCCCGGGGCGTGGGGGTCAGACGGAGCGTGAACTCCGGCGCGTACTCACTTGTAGGGGTGGTGTTTTCCGGCTTCATGACTCCGAGGGTGGCGCCCGGGACCTACGCTGAACAGCAGCGACGCCACGACGCTGGGTAACTGTACGGGTACGCCAAGAGGGCGGTACGGATGTCGGGGAAACACGAGGAGCGGCCGGAGAAGCCCTCCGAAGTGGACGGTACGGCGCACTTGTTCAAGGCGCTGGGAAAAATCATCAAGGTGCTGCGGACCAACGCGGGCCTGAGCCAGGCGCAGCTCGCCTCGATCACGCATTGCAGCGAGGACCTCGTCTCCGCGATCGAAAGGGGCGTACGGACCCCGCAGCCGGAGTTCCTGTCGCGGGCGGACGACGCGCTGGGCGGCACGGGCGTCCTGATGGCGGCGATCGAGGACACGGAGAAGGCGATCTCACGGGCGCGGACGCGGCACCCGGACTGGTTCCAGAGCTTCGCGAAGGAGGAGGCGCGGGCGCTGGCCGCGCACTATTACGAAGTGCAGGCGGTGCCGGGCATCCTCCAGACGCCTGCGTATGCACGGTCGCTGTTCGAGCATCGCCGTCCCATGCTGGACGAGGAAGCAATCGAGAAGCTGATCGCCGACCGCATCTCACGGCAAGCACTCTTCGAGCGCTGGCCGGCACCCACGCTCACCTTCGTACTGGAGGCGGCAGTCCTGCTCCGCCCCTTCGGCGGAAGAGAGACCCATCGAGAGCAGTTGCGGCGCATCCTGGAGGTCGGCCAGCGCCGGACCGTAGAGCTTCAGGTTCTGATGCTCGACAGGGACGACCACCCCTACCTGGGCGGTGCTTTCACTCTCCTGACGCCCCCTGGGCGGAGGGAGGTGGCGTACACCGAGATCTATGGGCACGCACGGCTCATCACCGACCCGGAAGAGGTTCGCCAGCACTCCGAGCGTTATGGAATCCTGCGCTCACAGGCGCTCTCCAAACGGGAGTCCCTGACCTGGATCGAGAAACTGCTGGGAGAACGATGAGCACCGCGGATCTTGCCTGGTTCAAGAGCAGCTACAGCGACGCCTCCGGCGGCAACTGCATCGAGGTCGCCTACGACTGGCAGAAGTCCAGCCACAGCGGCGGCGAAGGCGGCAACTGCGTAGAGGTCGCCGCCCATCCCACCCTCATCCACGTCCGTGACTCCAAGGTCCCCCACGGCCCCCAGCTCGCCGTCGCTCCGGCGGCCTGGGCCATCTTCGTGGGGGGCGCCGCGCAGGCGTAGGGCCGGCGTTTCTTCGCAGAGCCTCCCTGGGTGTCGGCCAGGGAGGCTCTTCGTCGTACGGGGGGCCTTCATACCCCTTCACCGAAACTTCAACGACGGCACGGTAACGAGACCTTGACGGACGTTCAGATGCTGATCGCACTGGGCTACCCTGTGGCCCATGCAGGGGGAATTGGAAAACGACTCTAGTTTGGCCGGGAGCGGAGCGATACCGCTCGCCGCGGACGACCCGCGCCGCATCGGCGCGTTCCGCCTGCTCGGAGTGCTGGGCTCCGGCGGGATGGGCCGCGTCTACCTGGGCGCGGTCCCGGGGACGTACGCGGCCGTGAAGAGGGTGCTGCCCTCGCTCGCGGAGGACAAGGACTTCCTCAGCCACTTCGGGCACGAGCTGGACAACCTGGCGCGGCTGCCCGGCGGGGCGAGCACGAAGCTGCTGGCGAGCGACCGGCTGGCGAAGCCGCCGTGGTTCGCGACGGAGTTCGTCCCGGGCGTGACGCTCAACGACGCGCTGCGGCTCAACGGCGGGCCGCTGCCGGTGGACGCGCTGTGGCGGCTGCTGCGGGAGGCGGCGGCGGGGCTGCGGACGGTGCACGCGGCGGAGATGGTGCACCGGGACCTCAAGCCGTCGAACGTGATGCTCACCGGGGACGGGCTCTCGCTCATCGACTTCGGGGTGGCGCGCGCGGCCGACCAGAGCCGGCTGACCAAGACGGGGATGATCATCGGGACGCCCGCGTACATGGCGCCCGAGCAGGCCGTCGCGGACAAGGTGCTGACGGGGGCGGCGGACGTCTTCGCCCTCGGCAGCCTCGTCCTGTACGCGGCCAACGGGCGGCCGCCGTTCGGGGACGGCTCCGGGCACGACCTGCTGTACCGGGTGGTGCACGGCGAGCCGGACTTCGGGCGGCTCCCGGAGGTCGACCCGGACCTCGCCGACCTGGTCCGCACGTGCCTCGCGAAGGAGCCCGCGGACCGGCCGACGGCCACCGAGCTGGTCGGGCACGCGGACGCGCGCGCGGCGGGCGTGGCGTGGCCGGAGGCGGTCGCCGCGCGGATCGCCGCGCGGACCGCCTTCGCGGCCGGGGCGCCGACCGCGGAGGCGCTGGCCGAGCTGGAGGCCGCCGATCCGTCGGAGGACGTGGCCACGGCGCCGCTGACCCCGCAGGCCCCGGTGACGGACCCCGCGTACGTGCTGGCGGGGAAGCGGGCGGGGGGACCGGAGCGGAAGCGGCGCAACCGGCTCGTCATGCTGGCCGTGCCCGTCGTCATCACCACGGGCACGACGCTGACGCTGACGCTGGGGCCGTACGAGATCGGCAGGGCGGGCGCGGACGGGCGGCCCTCCGCCTCGCCCACGGCCGTGCTCCCGCCGACGGGGGCGGGGCCGTCCTCGGCCGTTCCCGGCGGGAAGCCGTCCGCGTCCGCGAAGCCCTCCGGTTCCGCGTCCGCGTCCGCGCCGGCCTCGGCGTCCGCGACCTCCGTGCCGCCCGGGAGCCCGCCGCCGGGAGCCCCGCAGCCGCCCGCCGACGGCGGCGGTGGCGGAGCCGTCAGCGGCGGCGGGGGTTCGTCCACGTCCGGCGGGGGCGGCACGTCGACCTCCGGGGGGTCCTCGGGCGGCTCGTCCGGCGGTTCCTCGGGAGGGTCCTCCACGACGTCGGGAGGCACCTCGGGAGGGTCGGGCTCCGGCGGCACCACCACCCGGCCGACGACCACCGCGCCCCGCCCGGCCACGACCGCGCCCAAGCCTCCGCCGACCTCCGGCGGGGGCGGCTCGGGGCCGTCGGGGACGTACGCCCTGGAGAACGGGACCACCGGCAACTGCCTGACGGAGTACAAGCAGCCGTACGGGGTGGTCACGGTCAACTCGATGGAGTGCGGCTCCGACCCGGGCGCCGGGAACTACTCCTGGACGTACCGGGCCAACGCCGACGGCTCCTTCCGGCTGGTCAGCAAGAGGTCGGGGCAGTGCCTCCAGCCCGGCGGCGGCGTCGCCGTCACGGTCGCCGCGTGCAACGGCGCGAGCTCCCAGTCCTGGAAGGTCGCGTCCTCCACGTCGGCCGGCAGGCAGTTCAAGAACGCGGGCAACGGCCAGTGCCTGACGGCCAACCCGGGCGCCGTGATGTCCTACGCGTGCAGCAGCGGCTACGCGGCCCAGTTCTGGCGCGACATCGGCGCGCTGTGACCCCGGTTCCCGCGCCGCCTACGCGTCCGGTGGCGGCGCGGTGAACACCGGGACCGTCACGCCGTCGGCGCCCGTCCGGAAGGTGACCTCCAGCGGCATGTCCACGCGGAGGTCGCCCTCCGGGACGTCCACGACCTCCGTCATCATGCGCGGGCCCTCCGCGAGGTCGACGACGGCCGCCACGTACGGCACCCGGTCGCCGAAGGGCGGCAGGTCGTTGCGGTGGACGACGGACCAGGTGTGGAGCGTGGCGCGGCCGCTCGCCGTCTCCCAGTCGACGTCCTCGCTCCAGCAGTGGGGGCAGAACTCGCGCGGGTAGTGGTGGGGGCGGGCGCAGGCCCGGCAGCGGCGGAGCAGCAGGCGGCCCCGGGCGGCGGCGTCCCAGTAGGGGCGGGTGAAGGCGTCGACGTCGGGGGTGGCGGTCACGGGAAGAGTCCGATCGCGGAGTCGAGGGACCAGGTCTGCCAGGACATGGCGAGGAGGGCGACCAGGGAGATCAGCGCCATCATCGCGTTCTGCCCCTGCTCGGCCCAGTCGTGGATCATCAGGACGAGGTAGAGGAGGTTGAGGAGGAGGCCGGCGGCGAGGGCGACCGGGGTGAGGAAGCCGGTGACCAGGCCGAGGCCGAGGGCGAGTTCGGCGTAGACGACGACGTGGGCCATGAGCCGGGGGCGGGGGGCGACGACCGCGTCGAAGCCCTTCTTCACCTGCGGCCACCGGTGCTTGCCGGCGACCTCGGCGGCCCAGGCGATGCCGGTGCCGCGCTCGAACCAGCCCTTCTTGTCCTTGTGGCGCCAGCTCTCCAGCCACCACAGGCCGAGGCCGATGCGGAGGACGGCGAGCCATTCGGCGCCGGTGAGCCAGACGGTCTGCATGCGTGGTCCTCCTCGATGGACCTCGGGTCCGCGATCTGACGGTACGTCAGTTCAGCGCAGCGCCCCCGCCCTCCGCAAGGGGTCGGAGGGCGTGACCGTTTCGCAACCGAAATCCCTCTTGACCGAGACCCACTGCGTGTACACGTCATTACGCTCAGCGGTCATGGTCACCACCACCCCCCAAGAGCCGGTGTACGTCATCGGCGCCGGCCCCGGCGGGCTCGCGGTCGCCGCCACCCTGCGCGCCCGGGGCGTCCGCGCCGTCGTCCTGGAGAAGTCCGGGGCCGTCGGCACCTCCTGGCGCGGCCACTACGACCGGCTGCGACTGCACACCACCCGGCGCCTCTCCGGCCTGCCCGGGCTGCGGATCCCCCGCGCGTACGGCCGCTGGGTCGCCCGCGCCGACGTGGTCCGCTACCTGGAGGCGTACGCCGAGAAGCACGAGCTGGACGTCGTCACCGGCGTCGAGGTGCACCGGATCGAGCGCGCGCGGGACGGCTCCGGGGGCTGGGTGCTGCACGCGACCGGCGGGCGGCGGCTGACCGGCCGGGCCGTGGTCGTCGCCACCGGCTTCAACCACACCCCCCGGGTGCCGGACTGGCCGGGCCTCGACACGTACGAGGGGGACCTCGTCCACGCGCGGGAGTACCGGAACCCGGAGCCGTACGCGGGCCGGGACGTGCTCGTCGTCGGCGTCGGCAACACCGGCGCCGAGATCGCCGCCGACCTCGCCGGGGGCGGCGCCGCGCGGGTCAGGATCGCCGTCAGGACCGTCCCGCACATCGTCCGCCGCACCACGGCCGGCTGGCCCGCGCAGCGCACCGGCATCCTGATCCGGCGCCTCCCGGCCGCCCTGGTGGACCTCCTCGGCACCGGCATGAACCGGCTCGCCGTCCCCGACCTCTCCGACCGCGGGCTGCCCCGCCCCGACACCGGCCTCGCCACGCGCGCGCGTGCCGGGGCCATCCCGGTGCAGGACGTCGGCCTCGTCGACGCCGTCCGCTCCGGGAAGGTCGAGGTCGTCGCGGCCGTCGAGGCCCTGGAGGGCCGCGAGGTGGTGCTCGCCGACGGCACCCGGATCGCGCCGGACGCGGTGATCGCCGCCACCGGCTACCGCCGCGCCCTCGAACCCCTCGTCGGCCACCTCGACGTCCTCGACGCCCACGGCCGGCCCCGCGTCAGCGGCCCCCGCTGCTCCCGCCAGGCCCCCGGCCTCTACTTCACCGGCTTCGTCAACCCGATCAGCGGCATGCTGCGCGAGCTGTCCCGGGACGCGCACCGGATCGCCCGCCGGATCGCCCGCACCAAGCCCGGGCGGGAACAGAAGCGGAAGTAGGGATCATTCCGGACAGCGGCCCGCGCAGGCCCCGCCCCTCCCGGCGGGGCCTTCGCGCTTCCTCCGGCCCGCCCCATTCCTGACTGAGCGTCAGTTCTGTAATCTGACTGGGCGTCAGGTCACTTGTCCGGGACGCGTCCTGCACGGAAGGGCGGAGCGGAACGATGCTTGGATCGACTCACGGCACCTTCACCACCGGTCTGCGCGCCCGCGTGGACGCCTGCGGGGAGTCCCCCCGCACCGCCGTCCACGGGCACGCCGCCGCGCCCGGCGACCGGGACGTCAGCGGACGGGCGCTGTACGCCGAGGTCCCCGACCTCGACCGCTTCTTCCGTCCCCGGTCCGTCGCCGTCGTCGGCGCCTCCGACACCGAGGGACGGCCCAACACCGGCATCACCCGGCAGCTGCTCGCCTGGGCCGGGCGGGTCGGCGCGGAGCTCGTACCCGTCCACCCGACCCGCACCGCCGTCTTCGGCCTGCCCTGCGTGCGGTCCGTCAGGGACCTGGCCGAGCCCGTGGACCTCGCCGTCCTCCTGGTCGCCGACCCGCTGCCCGTCGTCGAGGAGCTGGGCGAGGCCAAGGTGCGCTTCGCCGTCGCCTTCGCCTCCGGCTTCGCCGAGACCGGCGCCACCGGGGCCGCCGCGCAGGAACGGCTCGCCGAGGCCGTGCGCCGCACCGGCATCCGCCTCCTCGGACCCAACACCAACCTCAACGCCTTCGAGCACTTCCGCGACGACCTCGAAGGCCCCGCCGTCGCCCTCATCACCCAGTCCGGGCACCAGGGCCGGCCCGTCTTCACCCTCCAGGAGCTGGGCGTCCGGCTCTCCCACTGGGCGCCGACCGGGAACGAGGCCGACCTGGAGACCGCCGACTTCGTCTCCTACTTCGCCTCCCTCCCGGAGGTCGGCGCCATCGCCGCGTACGTGGAGGGGCTCAAGGACGGCCGGTCCTTCCTGCTCGCCGCCGACCGCGCCGCCCGCGAGGGCGTGCCCGTCGTCGCGGTGAAGGTCGGCCGCACCGAGACCGGGGCCCGCACCGCCGCCTCCCACACCGGGAAGCTGACCGGCGCGGACCGGGTCGTGGACGCGGCCATGCGGCAGTTCGGCGTCATCCGCGTCGACGGCCTCGACCAGCTCCAGGACACCGCGACCCTGCTCGCCCGCGCCCGCAAGCCGGTCGCGGACGGCGTCGTCGTCTACTCGATCTCCGGCGGCACCGGCGCCCACTTCGCCGACCTCGCGACCGCCGCCGGGCTCACCCTGCCCACGCTCCCGCAGGCCCGGCAGGACGAGCTGCACCAGTGGATCCCGGAGTACCTGAACGTCGCCAACCCCGTCGACAACGGCGGCCACCCGGTCGGCGACTGGCGCGGCCGGAAGATCATCGACGCGATCCTCGCCGACCCCTCCGTCGGCGTCCTCGTCTGTCCCATCACCGGCCCGTTCCCGCCCATGAGCGACAGGCTCGCCCAGGACCTGGTGGACGCGGCCGAGGCCACCGACAAGCTGGTGTGCGTCGTCTGGGGCTCCCCCGTCGGCACCGAGGACGCCTACCGCACCACCCTCCTCGGCTCCTCCCGCGTCGCCACCTTCCGCACCTTCGCCAACTGCATCGGCGCCGTGAAGGCCTACCTCGACCACCACCGCTTCACCGCCGGCTACCGCTCCCCCTTCGACGAGGCCCCCCGCACCCCCTCCCCGTCCTTCCGCAAGGCCCAGGCCCTGATGCGGCCCGGGCAGCGGCTCAGCGAGCACGCCGCCAAGCAGCTGCTGCGCGCGTACGGCATCCGCGTCCCGCGCGAGCAGCTGGTGACGAGCGCGGCGGCGGCCGTCCGGGCGGCCGGGCTCGTCGGCTACCCGGTGGTGATGAAGGCGTCCGGCGGGCAGCTCGCCCACAAGACCGAGCTGGGCCTGGTCAAGGTCGGCCTGACCTCGGCCAGCCAGGTCCGCGACGCGTACCGCGACCTCACCGACATCGCCCGCTACGAGCAGATCGACCTCGACGGGATCCTCGTCTGCCAGATGGTCGGCAAGGGCGTCGAGATGGTCGTCGGCGTGACCCGCGACGAGCTGTTCGGCCCCACCGTCACCGTCGGCCTCGGCGGCGTCCTGGTGGAGGTCCTGAACGACACCGCCGTACGCGTCCCGCCCTTCGGCGAACGCGAGGCCCGCTCGATGCTGGACGAACTCCGCGGCCGGGCCCTCCTCGACGGCGTGCGCGGCGCGCCGCCGGCGGACGTCGACGCGCTCGTCGAGGTCGTGCTCCGCGTCCAGCGGATGGCCCTCGAACTCGACGGCGACCTCTCCGAACTCGACATCAACCCGCTGATGGTGCTGCCGCGCGGCCAGGGCGCGGTGGCCCTGGACGCGCTGGCGGTCTGCCGATAGCCGACAGGAGTCCTGCCGTGTCCGACGCACCCGAGCCGCCCGACGTGCCCGAGCCGACCGAGCCGCCCGACGTCCTCCACTCCGTCGAGAACGGCGTCTCCTGGATCACGCTCAACCGCCCCCACGCGATGAACGCGGTCACCTGGGACCAGCGGGAGCGGATCATCGCCCTGCTGGCGGACGCATCCGCCGATCCGTCCGTACGGGCCGTGGTCCTCACCGCCACCGGGCGCGGCTTCTGCGCGGGCGCGGACCTGCGGGGCTCCCCCCGGGTGGGGGACAAGGTCGCCGGGGACGTGGCCCGCATGATCCGGCAGGGCGCCCAGCGGTTCATCGCCGCCGTCATGGACTGCGAGAAGCCGGTGATCGCGGCGGTGAACGGCACGGCGGCCGGCATCGGCGCGCACCTGGCCTTCGCCTGCGACCTCGTCGTCGCCGCCGAGTCCGCCCGCTTCGTCGAGGTCTTCGCCCGCCGCGGGCTGGTCCCCGACGGCGGCGGCGCGTACCTGCTGCCGAGGCTGGTCGGCCCCCGGCGCGCGAAGGAGCTGATGTTCTTCGGCGACGCGCTCCCGGCGGCGGAGGCGCGGTCGATGGGCCTGGTGAACCGGGTGGTCCCGCCCGACGAGCTGGCGAAGACGGCCCGGGAATGGGCCGAGCGCCTCGCCCAGGGCCCCACCCGGGCCCTGGCCCTGACGAAACAGCTGGTCAACGCCTCGCTGGACACCGACCGCGCCACCGCCTTCGCGGCGGAGGCCACGGCCCAGGAACTGAACATGACCACCCGCGACGCCCAGGAGGGCGTGACGAGCTTCCTGGAACGGAGGGAGCCGCGCTACGAGGGCCGATGACGGTTCGGCGGCCGTGATCGTCCGCGAAGGAGGGCGTCGCGGCCATTCCCATCTGACGCATCGTCAGTTTCAATGCTGGACATGATGGGACACGCGGGGATGGCGGCCACCGCCGTCCGACACCTGAGAGCGGCCGGGGCGCCCACGGCCGTCGAACCCCTCCCCCGGCCCGCGCTGCGGGCCGTGCGCGAGGACGAGCGGGCGCCGGTGGACCCGGCGGAGTTCCGCCGCGTACTGGGCCACTTCGCGAGCGGCGTCACCCTCGTCACCACGGTGGACGGGGCCGGCCCGGCCGGCTTCGCCTGCCAGTCCTTCGCCTCCCTCTCCCTCGATCCGCCCCTGGTGGCCTTCATGGTCGCCCGCACCTCCACGACCTGGCCCCGCATCGCCGCCGCCGGCACCTTCTGCGTCAACGTCCTGGGCGCCGAACAGGGCCCCCTCTGCCGGGCCTTCGCGGTCAGCGGCGCCGACAAGTTCGCGGGCGTGGAGTGGTCCCCCGCCCCCGTCACCGGCGCGCCCCGCCTCGCCGGCGTCCCCGCCTGGATCGACTGCACGATCACCACCGTCCACACCGGCGGCGACCACCTCATCGTGGTGGGGAGGGCGGAGGCACTGGGCGCCGTGGAGGAGGGCGGCGAGCCGCTGTTGTTCCACCGGGGGCGGTTCGGGGGGTTCACGCCGTGAGCGGCAGCCCCCGGCCCTTCCCGGGGCGGCGGATGACGAGGGCCATCAGGGCGGCGGCGGCGCAGAGGGCGCCGGAGGCGTACCAGACGGGGTCGTAGGAGCCGAAGACGTCGCGGGCGGCACCGCCGGCGAAGGCGACGGCGGCGGCGCCGACCTGGTGGGAGGCGAGGACCCAGCCGAAGACGATGGCGGAGTCCTCACCGTAGTGCTCGCGGCACAGGGCGATCGTGGGCGGGACGGTCGCCACCCAGTCCAGGCCGTAGAAGACGATGAAGAACAGCATCGGCGGGTGGACGGAGGGGGCGAGCAGCATCGGGAGGAAGAGGAGCGAGACGCCGCGCAGGGCGTAGTAGACGGCGAGGAGGCGACGGGCCTCGAAGCGGTCGGTGAACCAGCCGGAGGCGATCGTGCCGACGACGTCGAAGACGCCGATGACGGCGAGGAGCCCCGCGGCGGCCGTGACCGGCATGCCGTGGTCGTGGGCGGCGGGCACGAAGTGCGTCTTGACCAGGCCGTTCGTGGAGGCGCCGCAGATCGCGAAGGTGCCGGCGAGGAGCCAGAAGGGGCCGGTGCGGGCCGCCTTGGACAGGACGGTGACCGCGCGGCGGGCCGCGCCCGTGACGGGGGCGGGCTTCTCGGCGTACTCCCCGCCGTACGGGGCGAGGCCGACGTCCGCCGGGTGGTCGCGGAGCAGCAGCCAGACGAAGGGGACGACGGCGAGCGCGGAGAGCGCGACGGTCACCGCCGCCGGGCGCCAGCCGTGGTGCTCGACCAGCCAGGAGAGGAGGGGGAGGAAGACGAGCTGGCCGGATGCGCCCGCGGCGGTCAGGATGCCGGTGACGAGGCCGCGCCGGGCGGTGAACCAGCGGTTGGTGACGGTCGCGGCGAAGGCGAGCGCCATGGAGCCGCTGCCGAGGCCGACGAGGACGCCCCAGAAGAGGACGAGCTGCCAGGCCGCCGTCATCCAGACGGTGAGCACGGAGCCGAGCGCGATGACCGTCAGGGCCGCCGCCACGACCCGGCGGATGCCGAAGCGGTCCATCAGGGCGGCGGCGAAGGGCGCCGTGAGGCCGTAGAGGGCGAGGTTCACGGAGACCGCGAAGCCGATCGTGCCGCGCGACCAGTCGAACTCCTCGTGGAGCGGTTCGATGAGCAGGCCCGGCAGGGAGGCGAAGGCGGCCGCGCCGATGATCGTGACGAAGGTGACCGCGGCGACGGACCAGGCGCGGTGGAAGCGCGGGGTGCGGGTGGGGGCGGAGGAGCTGCGTTCCGTTGTCTGGGCCATGCCGTCGAGGATCCCGTCCGGCTCCCCTCCCCCGCCATTGGCCCGACTGCCACGTTTCCAACGGATCGGGCCACCCGGCCCGGCCGCCCCGCGCGGCGGTGGCGCCGCCTGTCGCCCGCCCCGCCGCGCCGCGCCGCCGTCCGTTACGCCGCGCCGCCCTCACCGTGACGCCGCCCGTCCCGCTACGCCGCCCGCGGCAGGTTCCTGATCGGCCGGACCGCCAGCAGCGCCGCCACCACGAGGACCGCGATGCCCGCCCCCGCGAGCAGCACCGCCTCCGCGCCCACCAGGCCCGCGACCGGGCCGGACAGCGCGCGCCCGACGCCCATCATCAGCAGGGATCCGGCCACGTCGTAGGCGTGCATGCGGTTCAGGGCCTCCTGCGGGACGTGCGTCTGGACGGCCGTGGACCACATGACGAGCCAGTACGCGAAGGCCGTGCCCGCCACGAACTGCCCGGCCGCCAGCACGGGGACGGGCGCGCCGAGGCCGAGGAGCGCCAGGT
Organism: Streptomyces sp. NPDC058758; assembly: GCF_042746075.1. NCBI lineage: Bacteria > Bacillati > Actinomycetota > Actinomycetes > Kitasatosporales > Streptomycetaceae > Streptomyces > Streptomyces sp. NPDC058758. The sequence goes on from NZ_JBHYPS010000044.1 coordinate 36,162, forward strand.
TCACCGGCAGGCCGAGGAGGGCGACGGCGCCGGAGGCCAGCGGGCGGCGGGGCCGGATCCGGAGGGCGAGGAGGCCGCCGAGGGCGCTGCCCGCTCCGTTGACGGCCATCAGCGTGCCGTACACGGCCGCGCCGTGCGCGCCGGTGACCAGGCTCGCGGTGAGCGGCACCATCGGCCCGGCGACGGTCAGGCCGTAGACGGTCCAGATGGCGATGACCCCCCACAGCCAGCTCCGCGCGCGGAACTCCCGCCACCCGAGGGCCAGCTCGGAGGCGAACGAGCCGCGTTCCCGTCCGCCGGGGGGCGCGGGCGGGATCCGCATCAGCAGGAAGCAGACGGCGCTGACGGCGAAGGTGGCGGCGTTGGCGGCGAAGGCCGCGCCCGCGTTCCAGAGGGCGACGAGGAGGCCCGCGAGCGCCGGACCCGCCATCGTCATCAGCGCCTCCACCACCCGCAGGACGGCGTTGGCGCGCTGCACGTCGGGGGCGATGCGCGGGATGGTCGAGGCGACGCCCGGCTGGAAGAGCGCGGCGCCGACGCCGGCGACGACGGAGAGCGCGTAGACCGCCCACAGCGGCGGGCTGCCGACCGCGAAGGCGACGGCGAGCAGCGCGGCGCCGGGCAGCCGCAGCAGATCGGCGGTGATCATCATGCGGCGGGCGGTGAAGCGGTCGGCGAGGACGCCGCCGAAGAGGACGAAGGCGGCGAAGGCGGCGGTCCACAGGCCGAGGGCGTAGCCGACGGAGGAGCCGGGCCGGCCGGCGCCGAGGAGCCCCGCGGCGAAGGCGACGGGAACCATCCCCTCGCCCAGGACGGCGGCGGCGCGCGCGGTGAAGAAGAGCCGGAAGTTACGGTTCCAGAGGGCGGGAGGCGCGGGCGGCGCGGGGGGCGCGGGGATCCGCGCGCCGGCCCCGGACCTGTCCGTGGTGTCCTTGTAGGTGTTGTCCGTCACGGACAGCCAGTGGTACCACCGAGTGGTCTGGACCACCAGCCCTTTTCGCTCCGTCGCGACGGGAGGAACACCGTGCCGCACCGCGTCGTCGTCCTCGCCCTCCCCGGGCTGCTCCCCTTCGAACTGGGCATCCCGCACCGGATCTTCGGCCGCGCCCGGGACTCCCGGGGGCGCCCGCTGTACGAGATCGTGACGTGCGCGGTGGCCGCGGGGCCGGTGCCGACCGACGCCGACTTCGCCGTGCACGTGGAGCACGGCCCGGAGGCGCTGGCGACGGCGGACACGGTCGTGGTCCCCGCCTCGTACGAGCTGGGGCCGGTCTACGAGGAGGGCAGGCTCCCCGACGAACTGGCCGCCGCCCTCGCGCACATCCGGCCGGGCACCCGGCTCGTCGCGATCTGCACGGGCGGGTACGTCCTCGCCGCCGCCGGCCACCTCGACGGCCGCCCGGCCACCACCCACTGGGCGTCGGCCGACCACTTCCAGCGGCTCTTCCCGCGCGTCCGGGTCGACGCCGACGTCCTCTTCGTCGACGACGGCGACGTGCTCACCTCGGCGGGCGTCGCCGCCGGACTCGACCTCTGCCTGCACATCGTGCGCCGCGACCACGGCGCGGCGGTCGCCAACGACGTGGCCCGCCGCACGGTCGTCCCGCCGCACCGGGACGGCGGCCAGGCGCAGTACATCGCCCGTCCCGTCCCGGACGCCTCCGCCCGCGCCACGACCGCCGCCCGCGCTTGGGCGCTCGCCCACCTGCACGAGCCGATCCAGCTGCGGGACCTCGCCGAGCGGGAGGCGATGAGCGTGCGGACCTTCACCCGCCGCTTCCGCGACGAGGTCGGCGTCAGCCCCGGCCAGTGGCTCACCCAGCAGCGCGTCGAGCGGGCCCGTCACCTCCTGGAGACCAGCGACCTGCCCGTCGACCGCGTCGCCCGGGACTCCGGCTTCGGCACCGCCCAGTCGCTGCGCGTCCACCTGATGACCGCGATCGGCGTCACCCCGACCGCCTACCGGCGCACCTTCCGCCCGGGCCTTCCCCCGGCGTGACCTCCGTCCCCGCCCTCCTCCCCCGGCCGTGACGCCCCGCCCTCCCGGTTCCGTGCGAGGCGCCGTTCGCCGAGCGCGGCGGCGGTGACGAGCAGCAGGGTCAGGGCGACGCCGCACAGGATCGCCGTCGAGGGGGCGACGAACCGCAGCAGCCCGCCCGCCAGGGTGCCGCTCGCGGCGTAGCCGGCGCCGACGGCCGCGTACATCATCGAGTACCCGGCGGCCAGCGCCGACGGCGGCAGCGCCTGCCGCAGCGCCAGGTTGCGGGTGAGCATGGCGGGCGCCTGGAGCAGGCCGGCCAGGGCGAGGGCGGCGCCGAGGGCGAGGGGCCCCGGCAGCAGCGCCACCAGCGCCACCCCGGCGGTCACCCCGAGGACGAGCAGGAGCGACTGCGCCGGGAGCGGTCCGGGCCAGGAGGAGCGGAGCCCGTACAGGAAGGATCCGGCGACCGAGCCGAGCGAGAAGCCGGCGAGCAGCGGGCCCGCCCAGCCGATGCCGATCCCGCGCTGTTCGAGGAGGGCGGGCAGGATCAGCTCGGCGAGCGCGAGGAGGGTGAGGGACGCGGCCCCGAGCACGTACACCGGCCAGGCCGCGAGCAGCGCCCGCCGGGCCGCGCCGTCCTTCTCCTGCCGCTCTGCCGCCCATCCGGCGGGCAGCAGCCACAGTCCGGCGAGTCCGAGCGCCATGAGCGCGCCCTGGAGGAGGAGCGGCGCGCCGGGGCCCGCGCCGAGCGCGAGCCCGGTGGTGAGCGCGGGGGCGGCCGCCCAGATCCCGAAGGTCAGCATGGACTCCAGGCTCAGCGCCTGGGTGACGGCCCGCTCGGGCACCATGGCGGTGAGCAGCGCCCGCAGCCCGGCCGAGACGGCGACGGGCCCGGCCCCCGCCAGGACCGCCAGCGCCCCCAGGACCACGGGGTGGGCGCCCTGCGCGAGGCCGAGGCCGGTGAACCCGGCGGCTCCCACGCCCAGTCCGGCGGCCATCTGCGGCCGCGCCCGCTCGGCCCGCATCCGCAGTCCGAGGACCGGCGCGGCGACGATCTCCCCGATCACGTACGCGGCGGCGAGCACCGCCCCGAGGGTGTACCCGCCCGGCCGCTCCCGCACCAGGAAGACCAGCGCCAGCGGCGCCATGGCGACCGGCAGCCGGGCGGCGGTGGTGACGGCGCACCAGGTAAGGACGGGGCGGGTGAGGAGTTCGCGGTACGCCATGCGGGTGACCGTACTGGCGGACCGCGCCCGAGGACGATCCGGTTTCTAGAAGACCAGCACGCCCCGGGCCACCTTCCCCGCCTCGGCGTCCTGCCGGGCCCGGTCGAACTCCTCCACCGGGTAGGAGGCGGTGACGAGTTCGTCGAGGAGGAGGGCGCCGGTGCGGTACAGCTCGGCGTAGAGCGGGATGTCCTTCTGCGGGCGGGAGGAGCCGTACCGGCAGCCGAGGACGGACTTGTCGAGGAACATCGCGGCGGGCGGGAAGCTGGCCTCCGCCGTGGGCGCGGTCATCCCGAGGAGGACGGCCTGCCCGTGCCGGTCGAGGAGGTCGATCGCGGCCCGCACGAGCCCGGTGTGGCCGACGCACTCGAAGACGTGGTCGGCGCCGGTGGGCAGCACGTCCCGCACGCCGTCCGCGGAGGGCAGGAAGTGGGTGGCGCCGAAGAGGCGGGCCGTCTCCTCCTTGGCCGGGTTGGTGTCCACGGCGACGATGGTGAGCGCGCCGGCGATCCGGGCGCCCTGGAGGACGTTGAGGCCGATGCCGCCGGTGCCGATGACGACGACGGTGTCGCCGCGCGCCACCTTCGCCCGGTTCAGCACGGCCCCGACGCCGGTGAGCACGCCGCAGCCGAGGAGGGCGGCGGAGGGGAACGGCACGTCCTCGGGGATCCTCACGGCCTGCACGGCCTTCACGACGGTCCGCTCGGCGAAGGAGGAGTTGGAGGCGAACTGGAAGAGCGGCCGGCCCTGCCGCGAGAACGGCCGCCCGGGCATCCCGATGGCCTTGCGGCACATGGTGGGCCGGCCGGCGTCACAGTCGGCGCAGGCGCCGCAGTTCGCGAGCGTGGAGAGCGCCACGTGGTCGCCGGCGGCGACGTGCGTGACGCCCTCCCCCACGGCCTCCACGACCCCGGCGCCCTCGTGCCCGAGCACGACGGGCGGCGGGAACGGGATGGTCCCGTCGATGACGGACAGGTCGCTGTGGCAGAGCCCCGCGGCCCGGATCCCGACCAGCACCTCCCCGGGACCGGGGTCCCGCACCTCCAGATCCCCGACGACCTCGACGCTCTTCCCGTCGAACACCACACCCCGCACGACGACCCCTCCCTCTCCTCGGAAACCCGCGTCACCTGTTCGGGCGGTCGCCCGCCGCGGCCGCGCGGGCCATCTCCTCCAGCCGCGCCAGCATCGGCATCGGGTCCGTCCCCACCGTCCCCGGCAGGAAGTCCGCGATGCGCTCCGGCGTCCACACGCCGCCCTCCGCGTATCCGGCCCGCAGCTCGCGCGGCTGTGCCCAGACGGCGATCTTGGGGCCGGCGATCGTGTAGACCTGCCCGGTGACGGCGTCGGCGCGGGCCCGGTCGCTGAGCAGGTAGACGACGAGCGCGGCGACGTCCTCCGGCTCGCCGATCTCCTTGAGCTCCATGGGCACGTTGGCGGACATCCGGGTCCGGGCGACGGGCGCGACGGCGTTCGCGGTGACCCCGTACTTGTGCAGGCCGAGGGCCGCGCTGCGCACGAGCGAGATGATCCCGCCCTTGGCCGCAGAGTAGTTGGCCTGCGCGACGGAGCCCTGGTGGTTGCCGCTGGTGAAACCGATCAGCGCCCCGGAGCCCTGCTTGCGCATCACCGCCGAGGCGGCGCGGAAGACGGTGAAGGTGCCCTTGAGGTGGGTGGCGACCACCGGGTCCCACTCCTCCTCGGTCATGTTGAAGAGCATCCGCTCGCGCAGGATGCCCGCCACGCACACGACCCCGTCGATCCGCCCGTACGAGGCCAGCGCCACGTCGACGAGGCGCTGGCCGCCCGCCATGGTGGAGATGTCGTCGGCGACGGCCACGGCGGTGCCGCCGGCCGCCTCGATCTCCTTCACGACCTCGGCGGCGATCTCCGAGGTCGGTTCGCCGCCCTCGACGGAGACGCCGTAGTCGTTGACGACGACCTTCGCCCCCTCGGCGGCGCACGCGAGGGCGACGGCGCGGCCGATGCCGCGTCCCGCCCCGGTCACGGCGACGACCTTGCCCGCCAAGAAGTTCCCCATCTCCGGCCCCTTCCCGCAGTTTCTGACGGTCCGTTAGATTCTATGGGCCGTCAGATGCCGGAAAACAAGACCCCGGAGGCCCCCGATGTCCCTCCCCGCCGCATTCCACGAGATCGCCGAGCGCGTGAACAACTGGGGCCGCTGGGGCTCGGACGACGAGATCGGCACGCTCAACCTGATCTCCGGCGAGGCGGTCCGCGAGGCGGCCGCCACCGTCCGCACCGGCCGCCGCGTCCCGCTCGCCGTGGACCTGCGGCAGGACGGCGTGCAGACCGGCATGATCCCGGGCCGGGTCAACCCGCTGCACGTGATGGTCCAGGTGAACCAGGAGCTGTTCGGCCCCGGCACGGTCGCCACCAGCGACGACGCCGTAACCCTGGGCCTCCAGGCCGGCACCCACTGGGACGCCCTCACGCACGCCTCGCACTCGGGCCGCATCTACAACGGCCGCCCCGCCGACAGCGTCACCCCGCACGGCCGCGCCGCCTTCAGCGGCATCCACACGGCCCGGCACGTGGTGGGCCGGGGGGTGCTGCTCGACGTGGCGGCGGCGAAGGGCGTGGACCGGCTGCCCGGCGACCACGCGGTGACCCCGGAGGACCTGGACGAGGCGGCGGAGTTCGGGCGGGTGACGGTCCGGGCCGGCGACGTCGTCCTCGTGCGGACCGGGCAGATCCGGCTGTACCTGGCCGGGGACCGGCACGGGTACGCGTTCCCCTCGCCGGGGTTGTCGATCCGCACCCCGGAGTGGTTCCACGCGCGGGACGTCGCGGCCGTCGCCAACGACACCCTCACCTTCGAGATCTTCCCGCCGGAGATCGAGGACCTGTGGCTGGGCGTGCACGCGCTCGACCTGGTCGAGATGGGGATGCTCCAGGGCCAGAACTGGAATCTGGAGGAGTTGTCCACAGCCTGTGCACAAGAAGGGCGTTACGCCTTCCTGCTCTCCGCGATGCCGGAACCCTTCGTCGGCGGCACGGGCACGCCGGTGGCACCGGTCGCGGTCTTCTGACGCCCGGCCTCCGGGTCCGGGCCGCCGAACGCGGGCCGCCGGGACCGGGCGTACGGCTTCCGGCTACCGGCTACCGGCCTCCGGCTACTGGCTACCGACCGCCGACTACCGGGCCGGGCGTACGGCCTCCGGGCCTGCGGCTTTCGCGGGTGGCGGCGCGCCCGCGCGCGCCCCGAGCACGGCGCGGACCGCCGCCACCCGGCCGCGACCCGCACCTGCCGAGGGCGCACGGCCCTCGGCTCCCCTCGCCGCGAATCGCTCACCCCAGGGTGGGCAAAACGGAACGAAGCGTCAACAGTGCACCCGTCCGGGTGAGCCGACGCCCTCCCCCGACACCGCCGCCGCGGGCGTGCGGTCGACCTCGCACCAGATGCTCTTCCCCGCCCCTTCGGGCTGCCAGCCCCACCGGTCGGCGAGGCCGTCGACCAGTTCCAGGCCGCGCCCGTTGGTGTCCTCGCCGGCCGCGTGCCGGGGCCGGGGCGGCCGGTCGCTGCTGTCGGCGACCTCCACCCGCACCCCGCCCTCGGCCGCGAAGAGCATCCGCAGCACGGCCGGGCACCCGGTGTGCACCACCGCGTTGGTCACGAGCTCGGAGATGAGCAGCACCAGCGTCTCCGCCAGCGGCTCGTCGTCCCCTATCCCGGATCCGGCCAGCCGTTTCCGGGCCCACCTGCGCGCACGCCCCACCTCCGCCGGGTCCGGCCCGACCTCCAACTGAACCTGAAGCACCTGCACCGTTCACACCATCCGAACCGGCGGACACACCTTTACGGAACGTGATTCCCTTGTGGGACAGCATGGTTGACGTACAGTCACCGCAACAAGCGCTTCGGGCATATTCCAGCGCGAAGGAGTACGCATGGTCCATACTGTGCGACGCACGCGGCGGGGAGTCGAACGCGGGGCGCGACCCGGCCTCACAAGCACTCGCATCCCACGGAGAGTACCGGAGCGGAACGCCGACTCCGGCCCGTGACGACCCCCCGAAGGACACAACCCGGTATCGACGTTCCGCCCGGCGGCACCGGGATTCGAACACGCTCCGTCACCAGTTCGGGCCCGTGGCCCCCGGCTCAGAGCGCGGCGGCCACCTCCTCCGCGGCCCGCCCCGCCGGCAGCACCAGCGCGGCCCGCACCCACGCCCGCTTCAGGTGCAGGTGGACGTCCGCCTCCCAGGTGAAGCCCATCCCGCCGTGCACCTGGAGGCAGTCCCGCGCGTTCGCCACGGCCGCCTCGTCCGCGAGCAGCTTCGCCCCGGCGATCTCGACGGCGTCGCCGGTGACGGCGGCGGCCCACACGGCGGCCCGCGCCAGCTCGGCCCGCACCAGCATCCCCGCGCAGAGGTGCTTCACCGCCTGGAACCCCCCGATCGCCTGCCCGAACTGCTCCCGCTGCCGGGCGTACGCCACGGCGGCGTCGGTGCACCAGGCGGCGGTGCCGAGCTGCTCGGCGGCGGTGAGCAGCACCGTCACGGGCTCGGCCGGGCCCCCGGCGCCGGGCACCCGGTGCAGGGGCGTGAGGGGGTCGACCGACCGCACGGGTACGGCTCCGGCCGCGTCGCCGCGCACCGCGTCGGCGGCGTCCCGCCAGGGGACGAGCCCCTCGGGCGAGACCTCCGTGACGACCGCCGTCCCCTCCGCGGCGCCCGGCACGGCGCCCGCGGCGACGTGCGTGGCCACCAGCGGCCCCGGCAGCAGCGCCCGTCCCGCCTCCTCGAAGACCAGCACCGCCTCCGGCAGGCCGAGCCCGATCCCGCCCTCCGCCTCCGGGAGGCGCAGCGCGAAGAACCCGGCCTCGCCCAGCTCCTTCCACAGCCCCCGGTCCAGGACCCCGCCGTCCCCGTCGACGGCGGCCCGCAGCGCCTCCCGTCCGAAGCGGCCGGCGAGCAGGTCCCGCACCCCCCGCCTCAGGTCCCGCTGCTCCTCGCTCAACCGGAAGTCCACGCCCGGCTCACCGTCCCTTCGGCAGGCCGAGGATGCGCTCGGCGACGATGTTGCGCTGGATCTGGCTGGTGCCCGCGGCGATCGTGTACGAGAGGGAGGAGAGCCGGTCGAGGTTCCACTCCCGGCCGAGGTCGAGCGCGTCGGGGCCGAGGACCTCGGCGGCGGTGTCGTACAGCTCCTGGCGGGCGTGCGAGTAGTGCAGCTTGAAGACGGAGCCGCCGGTGCCGGGGACGCCGCCGGTGGCCTGCGCCTCGCTGACGTTGCGCTGGGTGAGCCGCCACAGGGCCTGGAAGGCGGCGGCGAGCCGCCCGAGGCGGCGGCGCAGGCCGGGGTCGTCCCAGCGGCCGTTCTCCCGTGCCGCGCGGGCGAGTTCGCCGAGCAGGCGGCGGCAGGCGACGACCTCGCCGACGAAGGCGGTGCCGCGTTCGAAGGAGAGGGTCACCATGGTGACCCTCCAGCCGTCGTTCTCGTCCCCGACCCGGTTCCCGACGGGCACCCGCACCTCGTCGAGGAACAGCTCGGCGAACTCGGTGGAGCCGGCGAGGGTCCGCAGCGGCCGGACGGTGACGCCCGGCGCGTCCATGGGCAGCGCGAGCCAGCTGATCCCCCGGTGCCGGGGCCCCTCGGTGTCCGTCCGCACGAGCAGTTCGCACCAGTCGGCGACCTCGGCGTGCGAGGTCCAGATCTTCTGCCCGGTGACGACGTACGCGTCCCCGTCGCGCACGGCCCTGGTGCGCAGCGAGGCGAGGTCGGAGCCGGCGCCGGGCTCGCTGAAGCCCTGGCACCAGACCTCGTCGCCGCGCAGCACCGGCTCCAGCCAGCGCTCGCGCTGCTCCGGGGTGCCCTCGGCGGCGATGGTGGGACCGGCGTGCAGGAGGCCGACGAAGTTGGCGCCGACGTAGGGGGCGCCGGCCCGCTCGGTCTCCTCCAGGAAGATCAGCCGCTGGGTGGGCGGGGCGTCCCAGTGGACGTGGCCGTACCCGGCGTCGTACAGGCGCCGCTGCCAGCCGCAGTCGTACGCCCGGCGGCCCGGCCAGTCGAGCGGGTCGGGCTTCGGCGGGAGCCCGGGCAGCTCGGCGGCGAGCCACTCCCGCAGCCGGGCCCGGAACTCCTCCTCCTCGGGGGTGTGGGACAGGTCCATCAGGCGATGCCCCGGTCGAGATCGAGGTCCAGCATCCGGATGGCGTTGCCGCGCATCAGCTTGTAGACGGTCTCGTCGTCGAGGCCCCGGACGTGGTCGAGGGCGACCTCCTTGGTGTGCGGGAAGGTCGAGTCGACGTGCGGGTAGTCGGTCTCGAAGGTGGCGTTGTCCCGGCCGACGACGTCGAGCGAGGCGATGCCGTGCTTGTCGCGGAAGAAGCAGCAGAAGATCTGCCGGTAGTAGTAGGTGGAGGGCGGCTCGGGGATCAGGTCGCGGACGCCGCCCCAGGCGCGGTGCTCCTCCCACACGTCGTCGGCGCGCTCCAGGGCGTAGGGGATCCACCCCATCTGGCCCTCGCTGTAGGCGAGCTTGAGGCGGGGGAACTTCACGAGGACGCCGGAGAAGAGGAAGTCCATCATCGAGGCCATCGCGTTGTTGAAGCTGAGGCTGGCCTGGACGGCGGGCGGGGCGTCGGGGGACGCGGCGGGCATCTGGCTGCTGGAGCCGATGTGCATGTTGACGACCGTGCCGGTCTCCTGGCAGACGGCGAAGAAGGGGTCCCAGTAGCCGGAGTGGATCGAGGGCAGTCCGAGGTGGGTGGGGATCTCGGAGAAGGTCACGGCCCGGACGCCGCGGGCGGCGTTGCGGCGGATCTCGGCGACGGCGAGGCCGACGTCCCAGAGCGGGATGATGCACAGCGGGATGAGCCGGCCGCCGCTGTCGCCGCACCACTCCTCGACCATCCAGTCGTTGTAGGCGCGCACGCAGGCGAGGGCGACCTCCTTGTCGTGCGCCTCGGCGAAGGTCTGCCCGCAGAAGCGGGGGAAGGTCGGGAAGCAGAGGGACGCCTCGACGTGGTTGAGGTCCATGTCGGCGAGCCGCGCCTTCGGGTCCCAGCAGCCGCGCCGCATCTCCTCGCGGGTGATCCCCTCCAGGGTCATCTCGTCCCGGTCGAAGCCGACGGCGGCGATGTTCCGCTTGTACGGGAACTTCAGGTCCTCGTAGATCCACCAGTCGGTGGGGGGCCCGTCGGGGTCCATGGTGATCTGGTACTTGCCGCCGACGTAGGCGAGCTCCCCGATCCCGGCCGTGAGCGCCTTCGGGCCCCGCTCCCGGTACTTCGCCGGCAGCCAGGTCTCGAAGAGGTGCGCGGGCTCGATCACGTGATCGTCGACGCTGATGATGCGGGGCAGTTCGGTCATGACCCCTCCACGTTTCTGATGGATCGTCAGATCCTGATGAGGTCAGGCTAGCCCCGGGGGTCTGGACCGACAAGGACCGGACCTCTACGCTCTCCGCACGATCTGACGGTGCATCAGGTACGGGTGCCGGTGGCGGCCGTCAGGAAGGGAGGCTCCGGTGACCGAGACCACGACCGCGACCGCGCAGGCCCTGGCGCTGGGCGAGTCCCGCACCCTGTGGGAACTCGTCGAGCGCCGCGCCGCCCTCACCCCCGACCGGCCCGTGCTGCTCCAGGAGGACCGCGTCCTCACCTTCGGCGGGCTGCGCGAGCGCGCCGAGCGCTGCGCCGCCGGGCTGTACGCCAGGGGCGTCCGCCCCGGCACGGTCGTCGCCTGGCAGCTGCCGACCCGCATCGAGACCGCCGTGCTCTCCTTCGCGCTCGCCCGGCTCGGAGCCGTGCAGACCCCCCTCATCCCCTTCTACCGGGACAAGGAGGTCGGCTTCGCGCTCCGCGAGTCCCGCGCCGAGCACTTCGCCGTGCCGGGCGTCTGGCGCGGCCACGACCACACCGCGATGGCCCGGCGGCTCGGCGCGCGGGGCGTCTTCGAGGCGTACTCCCCCGAGGACCTCCCCGACGGCGACCCCGCCGTCCTGCCCCCGCCGCCCTCCTCCGGCACCGACGTCCGCTGGATCTACTGGACCTCCGGCACCACCTCGGACCCCAAGGGCGTCCTGCACACCGACCGGTCCCTGCTCGCCGGCGGCGCCTGCCTCGCCCACGCGCTGCGCCTCACCCCCGAGGACGTCGGCTCGATGGCCTTCCCGTACGCGCACATCGCCGGCCCCGACTACACGGTGATGCTGCTGCTGTACGGCTTCCCCGCCGTGATGCTCGAACAGTTCGCGCTGCCCGGCTCGCTCGCCGAGTACCGCCGGCACGGGGTCACCGTCGCCGGCGGCTCCACCGCCTTCTACTCGATGTTCCTCGCCGAACAGCGCAAGAACCCCGGCGAGCCCGTCATCCCCACCCTGCGGCTGCTCGCCGGCGGCGGCGCCCCCAAGCCGCCCGAGGTCTACCACGCGGTCCGCGAGGAGCTGGGCTGCCAGCTCACCCACGGCTACGGCATGACCGAGGTCCCCATGATCACCATGGGCGACCCCGAGGACACCGCCGAGAACCTCGCCACCACCGAGGGCAGGCCGCCCGCCGGCATGGAGATACGCGTCACCGCCTCCGGCGAGATCCGGCTGCGCGGCGAGGCCGTCTGCCGCGGCTACCTCGACCCCGCGCAGACCGCCGCCGCCTTCGACGAGGACGGCTTCCTCGTCACCGGCGACCTCGGCCGGCTGACCCCGAGCGGCCACCTCGTCCTCACCGGCCGGGTGAAGGACGTCATCATCCGCAAGGGCGAGAACATCTCGGCCAAGGAGATCGAGGACCTCCTCCACGAGCACCCGGCCGTCGGGGACGCCGCCGTCATCGGCCTCCCCGACGCCGAGCGCGGCGAACGGGTCTGCGCGGTCGTCGAACAGCCCGAGGGCGCCCCGCCGCTCACCCTGGAGGAGCTGACCGCCTTCCTGCGCGCGGCCGGCCTCTCCGTCCACAAGCTGCCGGAGCAGCTGGAGGTGGTGGACGCCCTGCCGCGCAACGAGACGCTGCGGAAGGTCCTCAAGTACCGGCTCAGGGAGCGGTTCGGGGCAGCGGGGCGATCGGCGGCGGCGGAACCGGCAGGCTGACCGGCGGCCCGTCCGGCGCCTCCCGGCTCCCGGCGGGCCCCTCGCCCGCCAGGGCCTCCGGCACGCCCGCGTACACCTCGAAGAGGCGCGTCACGCCGAGCGCGGCGAAGACCCGGGTCACGTGGCCCTGGCCCTCCGCCGCCGCGGGCAGCACCACCCGCAGCCGCCCGCCGCAGGAGCGCAGCAGCCGACGGGCCGCGACCAGCACGCCGATGCCGCTGGAATCGCAGAACAGCACCCCGGACAGGTCGACGACCAGGTCGTGGCGACCCGCGGCTACGGCGTCGTGGACCCGCCGCCGTATCTCCGGGGAGGTCACCAGGTCCAGCTCGCCGCGCAGGCGCAGCACCGTCCATCCCCCGCGGTCGTCCTCGTCGGCCTCGATCGTCGTCACGGTCGGCCGCATGCCCGCCGGGGCCTGGCCGAAACCCCCCGGGCCGGGTATGAGCCGGGTATGACGCTTTCCTTACCATCCGCTCCTGCGTGAAGGCCGCACTTGCGGCAAACAGGCGTGCGTTGTCGGCCGCTCGCACTAGTTTGGGGTGGAGGACGGCACACGGCGGCACGACGAGGCACGGCAGCGGACGAGACACGGCTACGGCACGGCGACGAAGGCGAAAGGCGGAGGGGCCCGGATGGCGAACGACACACCACCGCGCTGGGACCGCAAGATGCAGCAGCGGCTCTCCCGCGGCGAGGCCGCCGCCCTCGGCGAGCTCTACGACCGCTACGCCTCCCTGGTGCACAGCCTCGCCCACCGGGTCCTCGACGACGACCAGGCCGCCGACCAGATCACCCGCGAGGTCTTCGTCTCCATCTGGGAGAACCCCGACGCGTACGACCCCCGGCAGGGCAACCTCCGCTCCTGGGTGGCCCGGCTGACCCAGCGCAAGGCCGTCCACCGGCTGCGGCAGAACGAGGCGACGGCGTACGCGGAGACCGGCGTCGGCTCGGCGGAGGAGCTGGAGGCCAAGGTGCGCCGGGCCACCGCCGCGGCCCGCGCCGACTACATCGTCACCTCCATGCCGGCTCCGCTCCGCAAGGCGCTCGAACTGGCGTACTTCCAGCGGCGGGACTACCGCCAGACCGCCGCCGACCTGTCCATCAGCCACGAGGAGGCCAGGCGCCGGCTGCGGCTCGGCCTCCAGCTGCTGTCCACGGCGAACACCCGCCCGCTGGACGGACCGCCGGGCGGCTACGGGCGGACGCCGTGACGGGGGCGGACGGCGAGGGCGACGACCTCGCACGCGCCCCCTGGATACCGGGCCCCCGGGAGGCCGCCGACGACCACGCGGACCTGTCCGACCGGGCCGCGCCCCCGGCCCTCTCCCACACGGTGCTCAAGTCCCTCCTCGGGGCCTGGGCACTGTCGGCGTGTTCGGCCGCGGAGACCCGGGCCGTCGAGGAGCACCTGACCGCGTGCGCGCCGTGCGCGGACGAGGCGCTGCGGCTGCGGGACGCGGTGACGCTGCTGCACGAGGACCGGGACCTCGACCTCGACCCGCTGCTGCGCTCGCGGGTCCTGGAGCACTGCCTGGGCCGCCGCCCCGCCCGCGTCCCCGTGCCCGCGTGGGCGACGCCGTACGACGCGGAGACCGCCCGCCTGGACGCGCTGCTCCGCGACATCGGCGAGTCGGAGTGGCACGCGCCGGTCCGCCTCAAGTGGTACGAGGACGACCGCCCGGTGCGGCGGAAGTCCACCGTCGCCGGGGTCATCGGCCACCTCCTCGCCGTCGACGGCCTCCTCTCGGGCGCCCTCGGGCTCGACGACCCGCTCGGCCCCGACGTGCCCGAACTGTCGCCGGCGGAGCGGACGGAAGCCTTCTGGGAGGCGCTGGACCGGCCGCCGAACCGGCGGCTGCGGGTGCCGTGGCGGGACCAGAGCCACACGCTGATCCGCACCGTCTCCTTCGCGGGCCGCGGCGTCTCGGACCTGACGGTCACCTACGGCGACTTCGCGCTGCCCCTCAAGGACGCGCTGCTCGAGCGTGCCTTCGAGTGCTGGGTCCACGCGGAGGACATCGCGAACGCGGTGGCCTATCCGTACGACCCGCCGAGCGGCCCGCACCTGCACGGCATGATCGACCTCGCCGCCCGGCTCCTCCCGGCGGCCGTCGCCCACCGCCGCCGCACCGGCCGCGCGGCGCCGCCCCGGCACCTCGTCGCGGCCGGCGCGCCCGGGCGCTCGCTCCACCTGGAGGTCGAGGGCGCGGGCGGCGGCCACTGGTACATCGCCCTGGACTCCCCAGCCGCGCTCGGCTCCCCCGACCACACGGTCGCGCAGGTCGCCATGGACGGCGTCGAGTTCTGCCGGCTCGTGGCCGGGCACATCTCCCCCGAGGAGGCCGCCGCCGGCCAGGACGGCGACCGGGAGGCCATCCACGACGTCCTCTCGGCCGCCGCCTCCCTGAGCCACCTGTGACGACCCGGGGGCCGCGCCGGGCGCGGGCCGCGGGGAGGGTCAGGTGAAGGTGACGGTGCGGCGGCCGTTGAGGAGGATGCGGCGCTCGGCGTGCCACTTGACGGCCCGCGCCAGCGCCTGGCACTCCACGTCGCGGCCGATCGCCACCAGCTGGTCCGGCGTCACCTCGTGCCCGACGCGCTCGACCTCCTGCTCGATGATCGGCCCCTCGTCGAGGTCCGCCGTCACGTAGTGCGCCGTCGCCCCGATGAGCTTCACGCCGCGCGCGTGCGCCTGGTGGTACGGCTTGGCGCCCTTGAAGCTCGGCAGGAAGGAGTGGTGGATGTTGATGATCCGCCCGGAGAGCCGCTTGCAGAGGTCGTCGGAGAGGACCTGCATGTAGCGGGCGAGGACGACCAGCTCGACGTCCTGCTCCTCGACGAGGGCCAGCAGCTCCGCCTCGGCCGCCGGCTTCGTCTCCTTCGTGACCGGGATGTGCCGGAAGGGCAGGTCGTAGGAGGCGACGAGCTCCGCGAAGTCCGTGTGGTTGGAGACGACCGCGACGATCTCGACGGGCAGCGCCCCGATCGAGGACCGGAAGAGCAGGTCGTTCAGGCAGTGGCCGAACTTCGAGACCATCAGCACGACCCGCATGCGCTCGTCGGCGCGGTGGATCTGCCAGTCCATCTGGAAGGAGTCGCCCACCGCCGCGAAGCTCGCCCGCAGCTTGTCCACGGTCACCGGCGCCTCGGCCGAGAAGTGGACCCGCATGAAGAAGAGACCGGTGTCACGGTCTCCGAACTGCTGGCTGTCCTCGATGTTGCATCCGGTGATGAAGAGGTAGCTCGACACGGCGTGCACGATGCCCTGCTTGTCCGGGCACGAGATGGTGAGGACGTACTGGTCGGTCATCCCGACAGCGTGCCACACCGCGCCGTCCGCCCCGTACCTCCGTCCGCCCTCCGGAACGCCCCGTGGACGCCCGCGGACGCCCCTGGGACGCGCCCCCGGGGCACCCGGGGGACGTCCGGGGAACCGTCACGCGCGCGTGAGGATCCGCAGGACGTCCAGGGAGCGCGGCGGGGCCTCCGGGTCGTCCCCGTCGGCCGTCGCGAGGCGCACGTGCGCCTCGCGCGCCGCGTGGACGGCCTCGGACCAGCCGGGGTGCTCCTGGTAGGCGGAGAAGGGCGCGTCGGGGCCGACCTGGTGCAGGATGCGCAGCACCCGCAGGACGGCGACGTCGACGAGCTGGGCCTCCGCGGAGTCGCGGAAGATCGCGCCGACGTACTTCTCGGCGGACCAGCTGTCGAGCCAGGTGTCCTCGACGAGCCGGTAGACGGCGTCGGTGACGTCTCCGTACCCCTCCTGGCCCGCGAGCCAGACGGACCGGTGGAATCCGGGGTCGGAGAGCATGTGCAGCGCAGAGCGTACATGGGCGCGCCAGCGCCACCACGGCATGTCGTTGAGCGGCATGCCGCCCATGGTGGAGGAGCGACGGCCGCGACGGGAAGGGTTCGCCGGACCGGGGACGGTACTGGACATCGCTCGATCGTACGGTTCGCCACCGACAAGCGGATTCACACCCTCCCCTTAGGCGCCCCGACCCCCGCAATTCACCTCCGTGTCACCGAGCGTTGAACAGTGCACACTCCCGCGTTACCCCGGGAGCGGAATGGTGCGTGGACATGACCGGTAGGCGACTGTCCACTCTCCTCGCGTCCGTCACCGCCGCGGCGGCCGGCGCGTCGCTCCTCACCGGGTGTGGCGTGCTCCCTGGTGCCACGGGGGGCTCCAGGGAGCCCGTCACGGTGATGACCTGGGCCCCCGACCAGACCCGCGCGACCAACATGCCCGGCATGCCCGCCATGGCCCAGGCCTACGCCCGCTGGGTGAACTCCCAGGGCGGCATCGACGGCCACGAGCTGCGCGTCCTCACCTGCAACGAACAGAACACCCCGACGGGCGCCGCCGCGTGCGCCCGCCGCGCGGTCCACGAGAACGCGGTCGCGGTCGTCGGCTCGTACAGCCAGAACGGCCGCGCCTTCATGGCCCCGCTCGAAGCGGCCGGCATCCCGTACATCGGCGGCTACGGCGTCACCGAGGACGAGTTCACCAGCCCCCTGTCGTACCCCGTCAACGGCGGTCTCGCCGCGCTCATCGCCGGGCACGGCATGCAGCTCGCCCAGTCCTGCCGCAAGGTCTCCCTGGTCCGCCCCGACACCCTCGCGGGCGACCGGCTGCCCAAGCTCCTCGACGCCGGCCTGAAGAGTTCGAGCAAGCGCGGCGCCGTCGACATCCGGGCCGTCGAGGACGCCACCGAGTACACCGCCCAGGCCGCCACCGCCCGCGCCAGGGCGGGCACCGAGTCCGGCTGCGTCACCGCCGTGCTCGGCGAGCGGACCCAGACCTTCTTCGACTCCTTCCGCCGGCTGCCGGAGTCCACCGGCGGCGCCCGGGCGGACGGCGGGGGCGGGAAGGGCTCCGTGCGGATCTCCTCCGTCCTCGGCAGCGTCGGCCAGCCCGTCATCGACCGCACCGGCGGCGCCCGCAGCCCCTTCGAGGGCGCCTTCGTCACCGGCTGGTACCCGGAGGCGGACGACAAGAGCTGGGAGCCGATGCGGAAGGTCATCCGGGAGCACGCCTTCGCCGACAACCGGGTCGACCCGAACGACGCCGGCGTGCAGACCACCTGGATCGCCTACACCGTCCTCAAGGAGGTGATCGAGTCCCTCGACACCGACACGGTCACCGGCTCGCGCCTCTCCGAGGCCCTCGACCAGGGCACCCGGGTGGACACCGGCGGCCTCACCCCGCCGCTGCGCTGGATGTACGAGGACCTGCTCGGCGCCCCGGACTTCCCCAGGATCGTCAACCACGCGGTGACGTTCCAGGTGGTCCGGAAGGGCCGGCTCGTCGCCCAGAAGCCCGGCTTCGTCGACGTCGGCCCCACCGTCAGCAACCGGGGCTGAACCGCCCCGGCCCCTCCGGTCCGCCCCCTACAGCTGGGTGGCGGACCGCTTCGGCAGTCCGTACTTCGCGGCGGTCGGGTTCCACAGCCCGGCCGCCTCCTTCTTGGCCGCGGTCGCCTCGCCGCTCTTGTCGTTGGCCGCCTTGAGCCGGTTGGTCGACTTGGCCTGGCCGCCCTTGCAGGCGTTCTTGGCCTTCATCTGGTCCGCCCAGCCCGCGTAGTGGTCGTCGGCCGCCGCGGACGCCTGCCACGCGCGCGTGAGGGCCGCCGTCAGGGCCCCGTTGTCCGGGAGCTTGTCGACCGCGAGCGCCTGGAGCTTGGTCACCAGGCTCCGGCGCTGCTCGGCCGCGCCGCGCAGGTCGGCGGCCGCCCGGTCGAGGTTCTTGCACTGCTTGATCGCCTCGACCGAACGGATCACCGCGTCCCGGCTGTCGTTGCTGGTGGCGAGGAGCTTGTCCAGCTCCTTCGCCTGCGGCTCGGCGGGGTCGTCCTTCTTCTCCGGCGCCTCGGAGGCGCCGTCGCTCGGCGCCGGGGCCTGGGAGCTGGGCGCGACGCTCTGGCCGGCCTTCGGGTCCTTCTCCTCGTCGCCGCCGCTGAGCAGGGCGCCCACGCCGAGGCCGACGACCGCGCAGCCCACCACCACGGCCGCGATCAGCGCGACCGGCGACTTCCGGCGCGGCGGCTCCGGCTCGTCGTCGTAGTAGTACGCCTCCTGCTGACCGCCGGGCGCCTGGTAGCCGCCGCCCCCGCCCGGGTAGCCGTACTGCTGCTGCGGGGGCGGTGCCTGGTGGTGCGGGGGGTGCTGCTGGTACGGGGCCGGGGCCGGCTGCTGGTACGCCGGGGGCGCGGGCCGGTCCGGCGCCGAGTCCCGGAAGAGGCTGTCGAACTCCGCGGGCGGCTGCGTCGGCCCGGGACCGCCCGGGACCGGACCACCGGGCACGGGACCACCGGGAACCGGTCCGCCCGGCACCGGCGCCATGTACTGGGTCGCGTCCGAGGCGCCGGCCGGCGCGGGCGGCTGCGGCAGCCGGCCGGTTCCCAGGAACTGCGTCTGCGCGCCGTCGCCGGGGCCGCCCCGGGGCGGCACGGGCGCGATGTGCTGGGTGGCCTGCATGTCGCCGTGGGCGGCGGCCGGCGGCGGGTAGCCGTACCCGGCGGGCGGGCCCGCCGGCGGCGCGCCCCCGGGCACGGGCGCGAGGTGCTGGGTGGCCTGCATGTCGCCGTGGGCGGCGACCGGCGGCGGATAGCCGTACCCGGCCGGCGGACCGGCGGGCGGCATCCCCCCGGGAGCGCCCTGCGGCTGCGGCGGGATGGGCGCTATGTACTGCGTGGCCTGGAGATCACCGGCGGGCGGCGCCTCGGGGGGCAGCGGCTGCGCGGGGGGCAGCGGCTGCCCGCCGGGCTGCGGCGGGCCGCCCGCGGGACCCCAGGCACCGCCCCACGCCTGCGCGCCCCCCTGCTCCGGACCCTGTCCGTTCTGCGTCACCGGGACTCCTACTGATAAACCTACGGAATCGTCGGCTCACGCTACCGGGTGCGTCCGCCGCTCCGCACACACGTGTGAGACCGGTAACACCCTTCGCACGGAACCCGTCCGGCCCGCGGACCGTCCGCTCACGCCGCGTACGCCTCCAGGCGCGCCTCGAACTCCTGGACCACCGCCTCTCCCGCGAAGGGCTCCAGGCGGTCCCTCAGCTCCTCCAGGTACTCCGCCCCGCGCGACGACCGCAGCGTGCCGAGGAGTTCGAGCGCCCGGATGCCCGCGCGGCACGCCTCCTCCACCTCCCGCTGCTGCACGCGCGCCTGCGCCAGCAGCGCCAGCCCGATCGCCCGCCGCCGGGCCCGCCCCTCCGGATGCCCGGCCAGCGACTCCTCAGCCGCGCGGACCGCCTGCTCGGGCCGCCCCAGGTCCCGGTGGCAGTGGGCCAGTTCGTCCGCCAGGTACGCCCCGTCGAAGTGGGCGATCCACACCGGGTCGTCGCCGGACTCCGGATCGGCCCGCTCCAGCGCGCTCACGGCCCGCCCCGCCGCCGACTCGAAGGCCCGGGCGTCCCCCAGCAGGGCGTGCCCGCGCGCCTCCGCCGCCAGGAACATCGCCTCGGCCCGCGGCGGCACCCCGCCCCGGGTCCCCTCCTGCGCGGCGCGCGCCAACTGGGCGATCTCCCGCGGGTTCCCCAGCTCCGCCGCCAGGTGGCTCATCGACGCGGCCAGCACGTAGCCGCCGTAGGCCCGGTCCCCGGCCGCCTGCGCGAGCCGCAGCGCCTGGATGTAGTACCGCTGGGCGAGCCCCGGTTCGCCCGTGTCCACGGCCATGTACCCGGCCAGCTCGGTCAGTCGGGACACCGCGCCGAACAGCTCCCGGCCCACCGACTCCCGGTAGGAGCCCGACAGCATCCCGGACACCACGCTGTCGAGGTAGTGGACCACCACCGGGCGGACGTGCCCGCTGCCGAAGCGCCGGTCCAGGTCGACGAGCGCCGCCGTCGTCTCCCGCACCGCCGCCACGTCGGAGCGGCCGACCCGGGCCCCGGCCGAGCGCGCCACCTGCGCGTCCGGACCGGTGATCAGCCAGTCCCTGCTGGGCTCGACGAGCGCGGACGCGGCGACCGCGGAACCGGTCAGGAACTCGCGGCGGCCCACGTCGCCGCGGTACAGCTCGCAGACCTGCTCGATGGCGCCGAGCACGGTCGGCGCGAACTGGAGGCCGACGCCCGCCGCGAGGTTCCGGCCGTTGGCCATCCCCACCTCGTCGATCGTCACCGTCCGCCCGATCTTGCGGCCGATCGCCTCCGCGATGATGCCGGGCGCGCGGCCGCGCGGCTGCTGCCCGCGCAGCCAGCGCGCCACCGAGGTCTTGTCGTAGCGCAGGTCGAGGCCGCGCTCCGCGCCGACCATGTTGACCCTGCGGGCGAGGCCGGCGTTGGAGCACGCGGCCTCCTGGATGAGTGCCTGGAGCCGTTCGTTGGGCTGTCGTGGCACGAGTGGCCTGGCTGCCATGGGTGGAACCCCCAGACGGGACGGGTACGGACACGGACTGATCACTGCCCTGCGGATATCAGGTCAATGCCGATGTGAACACGCGAAACCGGACACGTCGTTCACCGGCCGCCGGCACCCCCCGGCCCCCGTTCCGCGTCCGTCCCCGCCCTCCTTGGTACCCCTCCCCCGCTCCCCGGTCCCCCGCGCGCCCCCGCGCGTGCACCCATGCGCCCCGCATGCAGGATCGATGCCTCACTCCCGGCGCCGCCGCGCCCGTAACCCCAGGTGACGGGCGCAGTTGTCTTCGACGTGGATGAGACCATCGGAGTCACGACGGAAGCCGCGCAGATCCCCAAGCAGCGAGGGGAGCAGCTGCTCGACAGCGCCGTGCGGTATGCGGAAGAGCGGCACTGGGACGTGTTCCCGGGGACCTGGCTGGAAGCCGTCGACGGCCGGGAGCGCTGCTCCTGCGGCACCGCCGACTGCCCGCTGCCGGGCGGTCACGCCGTGAAGCCCGACTGGGCGACGCTGGCGACGGGGAGCGGGGTCGGTGCCCGGCGCATGTGGTCGAAGCAGCCGAAGTCGTCGATCCTCCTGCCAACCGGCCGCACCTTCGACGCGATCGAGGTGCCCGAGGCGGCCGGTTTCCTCGCGCTCGCCCGCATGGAGCGGATGGAGCTGACGCTGGGCCCCGTGACCTGCACCCCGGACCGCCGGATGTTCTTCTTCGTGCTGCCCGGCGCCTCCGCCAAGGTGCCGGACCTGATCCGCAAGCTCGGCTGGGCCCCGGCCTCGCTCGACCTCGCCACGCGCGGCGAGGGGCATTACGTGGCGGCGCCGCCGACCCGGATCGGCGGCCGGGGCGCGGTGCAGTGGGCGCGGCGGCCCACCCCGGCGAACCGCTGGCTCCCGGACGCGGAGGAGCTGATCAGCCCCCTGGCGTACGCGTGCGGGCGCGAGGCGGCGGAGTCGCGGGCCCGCCGCCAGTGACCCGGGGCTCCCCCGGGGCGGCCCTTTAGGGTGGCCCCAAAGGCGCGACCGGCGCCGTGGGGGACGACCGAAGGGTTGACTGACCATGCCTGACCAGGCATTTGACGGAGCGTTCGAAGCCGCGGGCGCCGCACCGGAACCATCCGGTGCGGCGCCCGCGGTGCAGGTGGAGGGGGTGTGGAAGCGGTTCGGGCAGCAGATCGCGGTCCACGGGGTCGATCTGGTGCTGCCTGCGGGGAAGTTCATCGGCCTCGTCGGGCCGAACGGCGCCGGCAAGACCACCACCCTCTCCATGATCACCGGCCTGCTGCGGCCGGACTCGGGCCGGATCCGGGTGGGCGGCGACGACGTGTGGCGCGAACCGGAGTCGGTGGCGCGGGTGAAGGCCCGGATCGGCATCCTGCCGGAGGGGCTGCGGCTCTTCGAGCGGCTCTCGGGCCGTGAACTCCTCGCGTACAGCGGGCGGCTGCGGGGGCTGCCCGGCACCGAGGTCGACAAGCGGGCCACCCAGCTGCTGGACGTGCTGGACCTGGCGGGTGCGCAGCACAAGCTGGTGGTCGACTACTCGACCGGCATGCGGAAGAAGATCGGGCTGGCGGCGGCGCTGCTGCACAACCCGGACGTGCTCTTCCTCGACGAGCCCTTCGAGGGCGTCGACCCGGTGTCGGCGCAGACCATCCGGGGCGTCCTGGAGCGGTACACCTCCTCCGGCGCGACGGTGGTCTTCTCCAGCCACGTGATGGAGCTGGTGGAGTCGCTGTGCGACTGGGTCGCGGTGATGGCCGGGGGCCGGATCCGGGCGCAGGGCCCGCTGGCGGAGGTGAAGGGTTCGGCGGCGACCCTCCAGGAGGCGTTCCTGGAGCTGGTGGGCGCCCACGACCGCGCGGCGGCGGGGGACTCGCTGGACTGGCTGGGCGGCGGCCGGGGGGACCGCTCGTGAGCGCCGCGGTCACCGGGCCGGCCGCGCCCGCAGGGGACGCCGCCGCCGGGCCGTCGCTCACCCCGGTCTTCGTCCGGCTGAAGCTGTCGCTGATGCGCAACGGGCTGCGGCAGTCGGGCGGGCGGACGGCCGCGTTCGTCGCCTCCCTGGTGGTGGTGCTGGCGATCGCCGCGTTCATGGTGCTCGGTTTCCTGCTGCTGCGGGGGCACCAGGCGGCCGGGGCGGTCGCGGTGCTGACGGTGGGGGTGTTCGCCCTCGGCTGGGCGGTGATGCCGCTGTTCCTGCCGAGCGGGGACGAGACGCTGGACCCGTCTCGGCTCGTGATGCTGCCGCTGCGGCCGCAGCCGCTGGTGCGGGCGCTGCTCGTGGCCTCCCTGGTGGGCATCGGCCCGCTGTTCACGCTCTGTCTGGCGGTGGGCGCCGTCGCGGCCGTGGCGCACGGCGCCGCGGCGACGGTCTTCGCGGTGCTCGCGGTGCCGCTGGTGCTGCTGGTGTGCGTGGCGCTGTCGCGGGCGATCGCGACGGCGAACGTGCGGCTGCTGACCTCCCGCAAGGGGCGGGACATGGCGCTGCTGAGCGGTCTGGTGATCGCGCTGGGCATCCAGGCGGTCAACTTCGGCGTCCAGGCGCTGGGCCGCGCGAAGGACCTGTCGGTGCTGGACACGGTGGCGTCGGTGGTGGGCTGGCTGCCGGCGGCCTCGGCGGTGGCGGCGGTGCGGTCGGCGGCGGACGGGGACCTCGTGGTCGCCGTGGCGCGGCTGGTGCCGTCGGTGGTGGCCCTGGTGGCGCTGCTGTGGTGGTGGCGGCGGAGCCTGGTGCGGCTGATGGTCGAGCCGGACGGTTCGACGATCGGCGCGGCCCCGGACACGGTCAAGGACCCGGGGCGGGGGCGGGGCCCGGTGGCGCGGCTGCTGCCCGGAGGGCGTACGGGCGCGGTGATGGAACGGTGCTTCCGCTACGTCTGGCGTGATCCGAAGACGAAGGCGGCGTGGGTGACGGCGCTGGCGGTCGGCGCGCTCGTCCCGCTGTTCAACGCCTTCCAGGAGGCGGGCTCCGTCTACTGGGCGTGCTTCGCGTCGGGGATGCTGGGCATGCAGATGTTCAACCAGTTCGGGCAGGACTCCTCGGCGTTCTGGATGGTGGCGCAGACGATCGCGTCGCCGGCGGACGCGTACGCGGAGCTGCGCGACCGGGCGTACGTGATGATCGCGATCACCGTGCCGTTCACGGTCCTGGTCGCGGTGGCGACGGCCGCGGTCACCGGCGGCTGGACCCAGCTCCCCGAGGTCTTCGGCCTGGCGTTCGCGCTGCTCGGGGCGATGCTCGCGCTGGGCGTGGTGGCGTCGGTGCGCTACCCGTACGGGATCCCGCAGGACTCGCGGCGGAACGTGGCGCCGGGGCAGGGCGGCATGGCGGTCGCCGCGATCTTCGGCGGCATGCTCGGCGGTCCGGTGCTGTGCGCCCCGCTGATCGCCCTGCTGGTCTGGCTGCGGGTCTCCGACCACCACGGCCTGCTGTGGCTGCTGCTCCCGCTGGGCGTGACGTACGGCGCCCTACTGCTGTGGGGCGCGCTGCGGCTGATGTCGGGGCGGATGGTGCGGAGGCTGCCGAAGATCCTGGCGGCGGTCAGCAAGGGCTGAGGCAGGGGCTACGGGGGAACGGGAAGGGGGCGTCCACGCGCGCCCCGGGGGGCCCCCGCAGTTTTTCCCGGCCGGGCCCGGCAGTGGTAATCCTTGGGGTTCGGGATCGGGCCCCACAAGTTCGGGG